>CALAUH010000236.1 GCA_937892225.1 uncultured Treponema sp. | reverse complement strand
TTGCAGAAGGAACGATAAATCCTCCCGGACACATGCAAAAGGAATAAACTCCGCGCTCATCAACCTGTGTTGTAACTCTGTATTCTGCAGCGCCAAGATTTTCTTTTTTCTGCCCATGATATTGTATGGAATCAATTAGTTCCCGAGGGTGTTCAACTCGAACTCCTGCCGCAAAAGTTTTTGCTTCTAATGACAGGGGACAGACCTTTGCCAGCAAAAAATAAATATCAGAAGCGGAATGGCCAGTTCCTAACAAAACGGCATCAGCTGTAAAGGTTTTTCCATCACTTGTTTTAATTCCGCGGATTGTTTTTTGATTATTTTGTTCATCAATTATAAAATCTGTGCATTTACAGTTGAAATGAACTTCGCCGCCAAGTTCAATAATCTTAGCACGCATATTGTTGATAACAGAAGGAAGTTTGTCAGTTCCAATATGCGGATGTGCATCAGTTAAAATTTTTTCAGAAGCACCAAAAGCAGCAAAGATACGCAGAATGTTTCCAATGTCACCGCGCTTATTACTTCGAGTATAAAGTTTGCCGTCAGAAAAAGTTCCGGCACCTCCTTCACCAAAACAGTAATTGCTGTTTGCATTTACAATATCCTGAGTACTTATTAAAGCAATGTCTCTTTTGCGTCTTGAAGTTTCAGAACCACGCTCCACAATAACAGGTTTAATACCATATTCAAGAAGTTTAAGCGCACCAAAAAGACCAGCAGGACCTGAACCAACAATAACAACAGTTTTAGAACCGTCAGCCTTTTTCCAGACAGGAAGCGCAGTAGAAGAAGCTTCAGGTTTTTCACCAGCATAAACCTTATAGCGAAGATGAATCTTAACAGAACCGTGACGTGCATCAATAGATTTTTTTACGAACACAAAAACAGTATCTTTTTCCAAAGCCTTAATTCCGCGGCTCTTTAATTCTTTAAGAAGTAACTGTTTTATAAGAGAATTATTTTTTTCATCATCAGGTTTAACTGTAATGGTAATTTCTGTAATCATACGAATGAGTATAAAATAAAAAAGAGTTCTTTACTATAAAGTAAAATATTTTTTCTATGAAGAATTACTATAATCAGAGTATAATATAAAAAAATGTGGCAACAGCATTTATGCAAAAAAAAGCCCGTTGTATAGGAGAAAAATATGTCAAATCTGGAAGCAAGAAAATCATCTGCAAAAATTCAGCTGGTAGATAAAGAAGGAAATCCGCTGGTAAACAAAACATTCAGTTTTAATCAGACTAAGCACGAATTCTTATTTGGATGCGGTGCATTTGATTCACTTCCGTTGACTGCAAATTTTGTTCCCGAAAAACATGATTTCTTTGAAGAAAGAATGAATAAATGGCTTGAAGTTTTTAACTATGCTACACTGCCGTTTTACTGGGGCGGCTATGAACCGGAAGAAGGTAAACCTAATAAAAAAGTTCTGATGGGTGCAGCTAAATTCCTGAATAAAAATAACGTAACTGTAAAAGGTCATCCGCTTTGCTGGCATACTTCCTGTGCGCAGTGGCTTTTAAAATATGACGATGAAACAATTTTACGCAAACAGCTTGATCGTATTCGCCGCGATGTTGGCGGTTTTAAAAACACAATCGACATCTGGGACGTAATTAACGAAGTTGTTATTATGCCAATCTACGACAAATACGATAATCCTGTTACAAGAATCTGTAAGTTAAAGGGAAGAGTAGGTCTTGTAAAAGAAGTTTTCAAAGCTGCAAAAG
>CALAUH010000235.1 GCA_937892225.1 uncultured Treponema sp. | reverse complement strand
TAGGGATACAAACCCCTGTAATTGACAAAGATCAGTTTATAAAAGACTAAGCTTTTTCTGCCTGTAAGAAACTTAATTCAACAGGTGTAGGTCTACCAAAAATCTGTACTTCTACACTAAGCTTTTCTTTTTCAAGATTAATTTCTTTGATTGCTCCAGTAAATGATGCAAATGGGCCGTCTGTAATTTTAACATTATCGCCAACATTAAATGTCTGACGTACACGAACTTGTTTTTCACCTTTTATTACACCAGACTTCATCAAAAGATTTTTTGCTTCATCTTGTGAAATAGGCATTGGACGATTATTTCTATTGATGTTACCAACGAACCCTGTAACACCCTGGATTTTATACAATTTAGCACATGTATCTTTCCAACCGATTTCTGGAAGATCCATTTCTAACATTAAATAGCCTGGTAAAAATTTATTATTTCTAACTTTTCTTTTACCATCTTTAATTTCTACGATTTCTTCAACAGGAACTCTTACATCAAGAATAACATTAGAATCAATCTCATTCTTTTCTAAAAGAGACTTAATTGCACGTTCTATTTTTCCTTCATAACCTGTATAAGTATGAAGAATATACCAATTTCTTGACATAGATAACCTCGACTATAATGACATTATCCAACTAAATAACTGAGTAAAACCAAGGTCTAAAGCACCAAGAATGATTGCAATAATAATTGTTGAAATTACTACAACTTTAATTGATGAGAAAACATCTTCTTTAGTAGGCCATACAACCTTTTTTAATTCTGCTCTACTTTCACGGAAAAACTGAAATATTTTTGCCATTTTTAAGTCCTTATTACTTTTATACAGATTTATATATAAAAGTTAAAAAAAATCAGGGCAGGCAGGATTTGAACCCACGACAGGCGGTTTTGGAGACCGCTGCTCTACCAGCTGAACTACTGCCCTATATATTTATAACTGATTGCTCAGTCAAATACCAATTTTATTTTGCCTTTGTTTCTTTATGAAGAATACTTTTTTTACACCAAGGGCAATACTTATTTTTTTCTAATTTACCAGTAATGTTTTTGCGGTTCTTGTAAGTAGTGTAATTCTTTCTTTTACATTCTGTACACTGCAAAGCGATGATTTCTACCGAACCCTTCTTTTTGCTTCCCATAATATATCTCCTAAAAGTCTATCACTATTAGTTTTATAGTTTTTTAGCCCATGTGCAGAATCGGACTGCAGACCTCCACATTACCGATGTGGTGCTCTACCAACTGAGCTACAGGGGCACTGTACCGTCTACACAATTATTAAAAAACGTGCGTTTTATGACTATAAATTAAGATTTAAATTTAGTCAATAAATTCAATCACTTTTTTTAAACTTTTTTATACAAAATTTGAGAATTTTAGGTTGATACAACTATAAATATTAATTATGTTATCTATAAAGAGGTTCTTATGAATATTGACAACTTAATAGATGGAATTCTTAAATCTTATGATAC
Source organism: uncultured Treponema sp. (assembly GCA_937892225.1). Taxonomy (GTDB): domain Bacteria; phylum Spirochaetota; class Spirochaetia; order Treponematales; family Treponemataceae; genus Treponema_D. The sequence goes on along the minus strand of CALAUH010000235.1, from coordinate 5,132 downwards.
TTACGGACTAATTAACAGAAATGATGCAGAAAATTTCCCTAACCGACAAAATGTCGTTTCTGTATTATCAGATTTACAATCACTTATTTTTCCAGGGTTTAGAACTGCAGAAGATATAGATCCTGTAAATATAAAATATGTAACCGGCCAGAAAGTAAATAACATCATAGCGCAATTAACTAAGGAAATTCAAAAAGCTTTAATATATACAATAAAAAAGACAAAAGGTTCTACAGAAAATATCGAAAGTTCGCATTGTTTTAAACTTGCAGAAAAGACAGCAATCGCACTTATAGAAGAACTTCCTGAATTAAGAAGAAAAATCAGTCTGGATACAATCGCAGCTTTTAACGGCGACCCTGCAGCTCAAAGCAACGAAGAAGTTATCCTTTCATATCCAGGACTTGAAGCAATCGTTGTTCATAGAATTGCCCACTTCTTATTTAAAAACGGAATCCCTTTAATCCCTAGAATTATGAGTGAACACGTACATGGTAAAACAGGAATTGATATTCATCCGGGTGCAACAATCGGTGAATCATTCTTTATTGATCATGGAACAGGTGTTGTTATTGGAGAAACCTGTATTATTGGAAATAATGTAAAAATCTATCAGGGAGTAACACTGGGGGCATTAAGCGTAAAGAAAAATCTCCAGAATAAAAAACGTCATCCAACAATAGAAGATAACGTAACAATTTACGCAGGAGCAACAATTCTTGGCGGTGAAACAATAATCGGTAAAGGCTCAACAATCGGTGGTAACACATGGGTTACTAAATCAATTGGTGAAAATCAGATAGTTACAATCTAAAAATAACCATGGTTAAAAAAAAACAGATCCCCAACCAGTAACACTAAAAGGGGATCTGCCGTCCATCTTTGATGGACATCGGAGAGAGTTTATCAGCTTATTTACAAGCTAATTTAAATATACAATAAACTATTTTATTAGTCAATATAAAATAAATATTTTTTATAAAAAAAATAATCAATGAGGTAAAAAATGTCTAAAAAATCAGAATCAATCTTATACAAATGTTCTTCCTGCGGTTATACACAACCACGCTGGCTTGGAAGATGTCCTGAATGCGGCGAATGGAACTCAATGCAGGAAACAATTATAAACAAAAGCTCCGGAAGTACAAATATTGCAGATGCAAAAGCTAAAGCAGAACCAATAGATTTAAAATCAATTACTGCCCAGGAAAGTTCAAGAATACTTACAAAAATTGATGAATTTGACCGTGTTTTAGGTGGAGGAGCAACAAAACGCTCTGCCATACTCCTTGGCGGTGAACCAGGAATCGGAAAATCAACACTTTTATTACAGACAGTATCAAGCGTTTCTAAATCTTCAGAAAATAATTGCGTTTTATATATAAGTGGAGAAGAATCTGCCGCTCAGATAAAAGAAAGAGCAGACAGATTAAATTTAGATTATTCAAATATTCAACTTTTATGTACATCCAGACTGGAAGACTGCCTTGATGCAATGGACAGTTTAAAACCTTCTTTAATCATTATAGATTCAATACAGACTATATCATCTTATGAAGCAGGAATTATACCGGGTACAATTAATCAATTAAAATATTGTTCAAATGAATTAATCAGCTGGATAAAAGAACGCGATTCTGTTTTAATAATGACCGCGCATGTTACAAAAGAAGGCTCAATCGCAGGTCCAAAAGCAATGGAACACATGGTAGACACTGTAATATCCTTTGAACGAAATACTGATGATATACGTTTTTTACACGCACAGAAAAACAGATTTGGTTCAATCGATGAAATAGGAATTTTTTCTATGACCGAAAAAGGATTAGTACCAGTTTCTGATCCTACAAGTTTATTTTTATCACAAAGAAAAATAGAACAACCGGCCGGAGTTGCATGTACCCCCGTTTTCGAAGGAACACGCGTATTTTTAGTAGAAATTCAGGCATTAACAGTTCCTGCAAAATCATCAATATCCAGAGTTTACAGTGAAAAAATTGATTCTCTAAGAGTTTCAAGAATTGCCGCCGTAATTGAAAAAAGAACCGGTTTAATTTTCAGTGATCAGGATATTTATGTAAACGTCGGCGGAGGCGTAAAATTAAACGAAAGTTCAATAGATGCCGCAATTGCAGCTGCACTCTATTCCAGTCGTACCGATATAAACATCAGTTCTGAAATTGCCGTTTTTGGTGAACTAACGCTTGCCGGAGAAATTCGTTCTGTAAATAAAGCTAAACAAAGAATAAAAGCGGCACAGAATTTAGGCTTTAATCGGGTAATTTCGAACGATTCAGACAACGAAAAAGATAAAATCTGTGACATTAAGACACTTATAAAAACAATTTTTACAAAATAAACGGGTAATTTTGACACACTGCACTATATCATTTTGATACAAGAAGCTCACAATTTTGCCTTAAAATCATAATTTTTATAAAATAATTTAGTTTTTTTCTCTTGGCATAAAACTTGCTATATAATAAGTGTAAACGATTGAATAAACCGATTTACTTAAATCTTAAAATAATACAATACTTTGGAGGTATTATATGAACGAATTAACACTTTTTGACTCATTTTTAAACGATGTTTTTGGAGATAGAAAATCTGCCAATTTTTACAATTATTCATTTTACACACCAAAAGTTGATGTAAAAGAAGATAAAGATGCATACACAATCGAAATGGAATTGCCAGGACGCAACGAAGATGATGTAAACATTGAATTAGATCACAATAATCTGACAATTGAATCTAAAACACAGGAAGAAAAAGAGGAAAAAAAGGATGATAAAAAAACAAAATACATCCTTAAAGAAAGACGCACAAGCAGTTTTTCAAGACGCTTTACACTTCCTTCTGATGCAGATTCAGAAACAATTAAAGCTAACTTTAAAAATGGTGTTTTGATTATTAACATGCAGAAAAAAGCTCTTGCTTCACCAAAAAGAATTGCAATAGAAGCTAACTAACGGCTAACTTATGATTGCATAAAAAAAGGGATGCCTTTTAAGACATCCCTTTTTTGTTTTAAATATAATTTTATACCAGTTCTTTAAACATTTTTCCAAAGTTCTTTATATAATCAATAAATGATAAATAACTTAAGATAACGCATAAAATAAATAATCCAAGTGAAATCATTTTCAATATATTAAAACATGATGGAATACAATCTATTCGTACAAGAAGTTCCAGGAATAATGCATAAAAGCCCGAAGCAATATATACGACAGTTTTTATTTTACCACCTTTTCTAGCAGCAATTGCAGTACCCTGTTTTGCAGCAACCATTCTTAAAAAGTTCTGTGCAAATTCACGCCACATAAGTAAAATAAATAATGCTGGAGTTATATATCCGCCTTTATCACCAAAAGAAAACATATAACATACAAAAGTTGAAAGATGCAGAAAAACATCTGCAAATGGATCAAACATTTTTCCAAAATCACTTACTTCATTAGTTTTTCTTGCATAATGACCATCTAAATAATCTGTAAATTCAGCAAAAATTAATAATGGAATTGAAATTATCATAGATAATGCTGCAAATTTTCCAGTCCAGATTGGAAGAAAATATAAAAGCAAAAAAACTGGTGCATAAATAATTCTGATTAATGTAAATTTATTTGAAAGTTTCATACCTAACAGTATCCTTGTAATAATAATAAAAGTCAATATTATTGATATGTCTTAAAATCCTGAACAATGCTTACACTGCTTTTGATTTCATAAACCGGCAATTCAGTTTTAATAATTTTCAAAGCCTGTTCAACAACAACAGGAGAATCACTTACACCATATAAAGTAAATACATTGTTATGAATTTCAGCATGCATAAATTCAATCTTTAATTTATATTCAAACATCAATTTATTAATAATTGACTGTGCTTTAAACATATCCTGAATCTGAAGATTTCCTTCTTTATCAATTTTCTTTTCAATTTTAATTTTTTTATATTCACTAATAAGTTTTACACAATCCTGATCACTCATTAAACTGGTATTTAAAACCATATCGAAATTTGTAGGCTCATCTACATCAACATTGTAGAAATTTTTATGGAATCCATCTCTATTTGTATCACTTTCATTTATTCTTGAACGTGCCTGATTTTCTTTCCAGTTAAATTCATCCATTAAGCGTTTAATACGAGTTTCATCATCGGCAACAAGTCGTACTGAAAAAGCATTTTTTACATTCTTAAACAATGCAAATGCACCACGACCAATAAAAACAGCATTATCTGATGATGCAGCTTCTAACATTGCATATTGTGTCAGATTAATATATATATCTCTATCTTTTTTCATAGAATTAATAAAACTTGGTTTTCTTTCATCATATTTAGGCATTTTATCCTCTGGAAAACCTAATTCAATAATTCTCTTTTCTATATCAGTTCTCTTAATAAATTTAAAACCAAGGATTTTTGCAACTTCTGCACCAATTTCATCACCGTGAGCTGCAACTTGTCTAGAAAAAGTAATAATAGCCATACAAAACCTCCTAATTTTACTTTTTAAAATGATATTACGATATTATGAATATGTCAAAAAAAATTTGAATTAATTTAAAATAAAAAAAGGAATACCTCAATTGAAGTATTCCTTTTACAACCTTAAAATCTAATTAGTTTGTACCATAAGGTTCATATGATTTTTTAGGATCATAAACACCTGTACGATATTCACCAGTTAAACTTGGAACTTTCATCTTCATACCAGGATGGATAAGGTTTGGATCGTTTGGACGAGGCATCTTATCTTTGTTTGCCTGATAAAGATTTTCCCAGAGTAATGGATTATTATAAATATAAGGTCTTCCTGAAATATTCCAGTAACAGTCTTTTGTTTCTGCCCATGGACGAACAATATAGAATTCTGGAAGAGGAGTTACATCTTTTACACCATCAAGAGCGGCAACAGATGCTTTTGCATATTCACTTGCTTTTACCCAATCTTCTCCATCAAATGCTGATAAAGCACTATTAAGATTATCTTTTGCTGAAGTATAAGCCATTGGGAATGTATTTGGAGCATCAATTTTTTCTGCCCATGCAAGTTTATTCTGTGCTAATTTAATATTATCTTCTGCATCAGTTTTTGCCATCATCATAGAAATAT
>CALAUH010000234.1 GCA_937892225.1 uncultured Treponema sp. | reverse complement strand
GACATATTTGTCATTCCATCTTCGTTAAGCATTCTAATAATATTTTCTGCTTCTTCCATTGTTATTCCAAGAGGGATTGTAATCACTTTATCTTGATTTCCTGAAGTAACAGTTTTTGGTAAATCATCTAATTTTATTTCTGTACCTGTACACATTACTACAGCACTTTCTATACAGTTTTTTAATTCACGAATATTTCCAGGCCATGAATATTTTAAAATTGCAGAACGCGATTTATTATCAAAACCTACAATATTTTTTTCATTTTCAATATTAAATTCTTTTAAGAAAGCATTCATTAATAATGGAATGTCATCTTTTCTTTCACGTAACGATGGAACTTCAAGACGAACAACATTCAATCTATAATATAAATCTTCTCTAAAATTACCTTTCTTTACTTCTTCTTCAAGATTTTTATTTGTAGCGGCAACAACTCTAACATCAACTTCGATTACTTTATTACCACCTACTCTTTCAAACTTTTTTTCCTGTAATACGCGTAAAAGTTTTACCTGTGTAGACTGATCAATTTCACCTATTTCATCTAAGAAAATTGTACCGCCGTTTGCTATTTCAAATTTTCCCTGATGTAAAGATGCTGCATCTGTGAATGCGCCTGCTTCATGGCCAAATAATTCACTTTCTAATAAAGATGAATTTAAAGCGGCACAATGAACTGCAATAAAAGGTTTGTCTTTTCTTAAAGAAAGATTATGAATTGCTTTTGCAACACCTTCTTTACCGACTCCGCTTTCTCCTGTAATCAAGACACTGGCTTTTGTTGGAGCTGCTTTATTTATCAATTCTCTTACTTTATTAAAAGCGGCACTGTTTCCAATCATTCCATTTTGAGAGTTTTTATTAATTAATTTTTCTTTTAACTCTTTAATCTGTTGTTCCTGGATTCTACCTTTTAATGCATTTTTTACAACTATATTTAAATGATCCAAATCAAGTGGCTTTGTTAAAAAATCAAAAGCACCGTCTTTAATAGCCTGAGTTGCATCATCAATGCTTCCATGTCCAGTTAAAACAATAATCGGAATGCCAGGATATTCTGTAGTTACTTTTCTAACAACTTCTTCTCCAGAAATGCCATCCATCCTTAAATCAGTTATAACTACATCAACATCTCCCTGAGCAATAAGAGAAAGTCCTTCTTTACCGTTAGATGCTTTTTTTACATTGTAACCTTCTAATTCAAAATTATCTGCAAGTCCGTTTCTTATATTTTCTTCATCATCTATAGTTAATACTGTAAACATTTTTTACTGCTCCATTGCAAGAAGTTTTGTATCTTTTTGAGGTAAAGGAAAACTCATTGTAAAAACAGTTCCTTCATTTTCAATTGAATCTACATTAATTTCACCGGAAAATTCTTTTACTATTTTATATACCATTGTCATTCCAAGTCCAGTACCATTTGCTTTTGTTGTATAATAAGGTTCAAAAATTTTAGATACGGTCTGACTGTTCATTCCACAGCCATTATCACTAACAATAATTAGAAATTTATTATCATTACATAAACATTCAATCTTAAATAAACCAGTTTGAACTTTGTCTAGATTTTCCTGCTTTGATTTTATTGCAGCAAGAGAATTTTGAGATAAATTCATTATGATTTCTCGCATTAATTTTTCATCAATCAAGATTTTTTTATTTTTTGAAGAATTTATAAACTCTACTTCCACATTTGATTTTAAAAATTCTGGTTTAATAAAATCAACAATATTCTGAATTAAAACAGACGGATCTTTCAATTCCAGCGTTGCATTTATGGGACGAACTGCAAATAAAAAGTCCATAACAAGTTTATTAAGATGGTCAATTTCATCTGTTACAACATTTATATGATCTTCAACAAATTTTTTTTCAGGTAAAATATTTTCATTATTTCTGGCTTTTATAACAGCCTTATTTATTAACTGCATATGAATACTTATTGCACCTAAAGGATTTTTTATTTCATGTGCCATTCCTGCTGCAAGATTAGTTAAACTTGCAAGATTTTCCATTCGATGCAATAAAATTTCCTGATTTTTTTTCTCTGTAATATCTCGGACTAAAATAATTCTTCCAGTTAAAATTCCACTATGCATTAAAGGTGTCATTGTGATTGTTAAAAATCGTATACTACCACCACTCGTCATAGTAGTAAAATCTTCTGTACTGTTAGTTATTTCTTTTTCGTATGCTTTTTTAAAAAACTGAGCTATTTCTTCATCAGCAATAATATCCCAGACAGGTACAGTTATTGCTTTAGGATCATCAGTATGAATTGTAAAATTAAGTCTGCTTTCTATGATTGTATTACTTTGCTTTAAGATAAATTCATTGTCTACGACCAAAAGACCTGCAGAAATAGATTCAAGAATTGAATATAAACTTTCGTTTTCTTCTAAAATATCATCTAAAAGAGAAAGTAATTGATCTTTTGGTAATTTCTGAGCTTTCTGGGAAACTCTTTTTACATATCCGCGCATAATACTTTTCCATATGTAAAATTGATTCTGCTTATTTCTCTAACAAGAATTTCTAAAGCAGAAACAGGATTCAAATTATACAAGCTTACATTTTGATAGCAGTCTCTTAAAACTTTTGAACACTCATTACAAGCTTCAATGCCCTGTTCTGATTTTAAAAGTTTCTTTTGTAAATTGCTTATATATTCTAAAAATATTTTTAATTCAATTCTTGGTGAAAAACTATTGCATTTTTTTACAATTGCAGAAATATCTGGAATATGTCCATTTATTAAAGTTGTATAAAATTCTTTAGAATTCTCTCTTATTTCACTTGCCGGAACTGGAAGATAAGTTAATAAGTATTCATTTATAGAACCATTAAATTGAGAATTTCTAAATATTGTATTAATAACTTTCTGTTGATTTTCTAAAGTTCTACTATAAAAATTATAAGTTCTAACTCTAGATAAAATTGTCTGCATTACTGAATTTCTTTTTGATGTTAATAATATAAAAATACAATCTTTTGGAGGTTCTTCCAAAATCTTTAATAATGCATTTCTTGCACTTTCAAGCATTTTATCAACATTTTCTATTATAATTGTTTTTTTACCTTCTTCAGATTTTGTATGAGCCCAGTTTTCCATATTTCTTATCTGATCAATAGGAATTGAATCATATAGATAAGTATTTTCTAAAATGATTGAATTCTTTTGTACATTTTCACAGATTTTTTCAACTTCTGAAATTTCTGGTAATTCTCGTGGAAAATCTAATAATTCTAAATCCTCATTAATACTTTCCATTAATGATGCTATTTTTTTTACATCTTTATTATCATTCCATAAGATTTCATTAAAACGTAAAGTTAATTTACGTACACTTCTTATAAATGCATATCTTGATGCAACTAAATATGGTGGATTTTCTTTTATTGCTTTTAAGAAAATGTCTTTTGTTGCGGCAATTTCCAGTGAACAATCTCTTGACCCCAATAAAAGCATATTTGTACAAATTAATGCTTTATGCTGCAAACAGGACGGACAGTCACATTTCCATTCACCTTTTTTTTCCAGTTTACAAGAAAATACTCTGGCAACTTCTAATGCTGCAGTTAATTTACCGCATGATTGTTCTCCGGAAAAAAGAACAGATTGAGGAAATCTATTATGTTTTATATCAGAAATTAAACTATGTGTAATATCCTGATTTAATAGATTTTCAAACATTAGGCAGCTTCCTTCTTAATAGCACTCTGTGATGTCTGTAATAAAGGTGCAAACAGATTAAAAAAGAAACTGTCTTTTAACAATCCGTCTGTAAGAAATTTAAAGTTTGACATAATCAATAATAATAACATTACAACAGCAAGACCTTCAATTATTCCAAAGAAAAATCCTAAAGTTCTGTCTAATCCATTCATTATTTCTGAATCAAAAATTCTTCCTACAATTACTTTTACAATCTGAATTACTAAAAAAACAATAACAAAAATTAAAACAAAAGATACCACTTTTGATAAGAAAACATTTGTAATAGTTTTTACAAGTAAAGGCTGTAATTTATTACAAAACATACTTGCAAATAAAATTCCAAGAATTAGCGATGCTTTGTTAAATATTTCTTTAACAAAACCTTTTGCAGTTGCAACTACAGCGAATATAATAATAAGTAAAATAAAAATAACATCAATTATTGAAAACGTCATAAATTTCCTCTGCTATTTTTTCTGCACTTTTTTTGCTTCCAACCATTTTTTTAACATTATCCGAATATTCTTTACGTACAGATTTATCTGTCATTTTTAATAATGATGATTTTAAATTTTCTGAATTTGCATCATCCTTTATTAATACAACAGCGGCATTTTTTTCTTCAAAGAACTTTGCATTATCAACCTGGTCGCCTCTTGTTCCACTGCCGCACAAAGGAATTAAAACCATCGGCTTATATAAAACAGCTGCTTCCCAGATTGAATTTGCACCAGCTCTAGATAAAATTACATCTGCACAAGACAAAACATCAGGCATCTGTTCATAAATAAACTGATACGGTTTATATGAATCCTGATATTTAATTTTATTCTGTTCTTCAACAAGAATATTGCTATTTAACATTCCTGTCTGATGAACGACAATATAATTTTGACACAACCATTCAAGATTTTCAGAAATTAAATCATTAATCTGTTTTGCACCTGAACTACCACCTAAAACAAGTAAAATAGGCTTTTTATTATTTTTATCTATCTGTAAAAATTCTAAACCTTTATTTTTATCTGTATTATAAAATACCGGTCGTACAGGATTTCCAGTTACAATTACTCTTTTCTGGTCTTCTTCAGATAATCTTGATTTAGTTTCTTCATAAGAAACAAACATAGTTTTTGCAGATTTAAAATTTAATCTATTAGCAAGTCCTAAAGTAAAATCACATTCATGTGTAAAAACAGGTATTCCTAAATGCTTTGCAGCCAAACAAGGTGGTACACTTACAAATCCACCTTTAGAAAATAAAACAGCTGGTTTAATTTTTTTTAAGATTTTTCTAGCAGATAAATATCCGCCGATAATTCTAAAAGCGTCTGTAAAATTCTGCCATGAAAAATATCTTCTTAATTTACCAGAAGGAATTCCATAAAAATAATCAGCTGATTTTTTACCGTCAGGGCCAATTGCATTATCAACAATTTCCCACACTAAATGATGAAGGCCTGCAGCATTAGTTGAGCCTATGTACATAGCTGGTCTTTTTCTAACTGCCTCTAATCCTTCTAAGACAGTAATACTGGAAGCATTATATTCATCAGTCTTTGCCATATGTATAATCCTCGCATTTTCCCACTATCCATATAATAATATCACAAAATGTAGTATTATTCCAAGAACTAATACAATATATTGAAATAAAAAATCCACTTCATAAAGAAGTGGATTAAATAAATTTA
>CALAUH010000233.1 GCA_937892225.1 uncultured Treponema sp. | reverse complement strand
AAAAGCTACTTCTTATTATAAAATTGACTCTAAAGATATTTTAGTTATAAGAGATGATTTAGATTTATCAGAAAATACGTATAAAATTAAATTTAATTCTTGAAATGAATCATTTAATTTTGGAGATATTGGTTTAGTTTTTGTTTTAATCATTTTGGGCTTTATAACATATATTGGTATCAGACTCGCTAAGGTTGCTAAATTCCAGGATCCAGATTTCAACTATTATGAATTTGCAGCAGATAAACATCCAGAAAGTTATGTTTTGGAAAATGACAGTTTAAAATTTGAATTGGACCCAAAAACTACACAGTTTACAGTGTTACAGAAAAGTACAGGTCATGTATGGTATTCAAATAATCCTAAAACACAAAATGACCCGGTAGCTCTTCCAAAAGAAAAGAATAATATGATGTCAACATTGTTGATTAAATATTCAACTGAAAATGGTGTAGAAGAAACTTATGATGTTTATACAAACAGTGTTAAGCGAAAATTCTATGATGTTTCAAAAAAGGACAATAAAGTAACCGTTCAATATACAGTCGGACAAATGGACCGTGAGTATATTTTTCCATTAGTTATGTATGATGATGAAATGGAAGAATGGTTCGAAAAAATGTCTAAATCGGATGCTAACAAAATTACAAGTTATTATCATAAATATGTTTATGATGAAGTTAAGCCGGATTTAAGAGAAGATCTTGCAGCAAAATATGAACATTTTAAGAGCAAAGATTTGTATCTTGTATTTGATAATTTAAAGGCATTCCAGAAAGAAAAATCTGAACAGGTTTTTGCTAAAGCCGGATACACAATGGAAGATTACAATCGTTCTAAAGAAATGTATAAAGAAACAAGTGTAAAAGATGTTCCTTCTTTCAACGTTACAGTAATTTATTCATTAGATAAAAACGGTCTTGTAGTAGAAGTTCCTTTTGATGAAATTTCTTATAAAACAAAATATCCAATCACAAAAATTTCTACACTTCCTTTCTTTGGTTGTGCCGGAACAGATGATAATGGATTTATGTTAGTTCCAGAAGGTGGTGGAAGTATAATCAATTTTAATAATAATAAAATTAAACAGAGCAGTTATTATATTGATTGTTATGGATGGGATTATGCTTCTGACCGTAAGAGTGTAATTACAGAAACAAGAACTGCTTTTCCGGTATTCGGTGTTGCTTACGAAGATTCATCATTTATTTCAATTATGGAAGAAGGTGATACTTATGGTGGTGTAACTGCAGAAATAAGTGGAAAACTTTCAAGCTTCAATTATATCCGTGCAGATTATAAACTTCTTCATAGAGAACAGTTTGAAGTTTCTACTCGAACAAGTAGTCCTCAGTATTCTTATGAAAAACATCTTCCTTATGGTGAAAAAATTAAACAGGTATATAAATTTGTAGATTCTGGTTCTTATGTAGATATGGCTAAAGCATACAGAGAATATTTATTTGCAAATGAAAAGAAACTTTCTAATAAAAACGTACCTGTTTCTGTAGAAATTGTTGGTGCAATCGATAAAATCCAGCAGATTTTTGGTATTCCAAAAACAATGCCATATCAGCTTACAAGTTATAAACAGGCTGCACAAATTATTGAACAGTTAGACGGATTAGGCTTAAAAGATGCAAATGTTAAACTTTTAGGATTTGTAAACGAAGGTATGAGCCCATTAATCTTTAATAAGATGAGAATGATTAAACAGCTTGGTTCTAAAAAAGAATTCTGTAATCTTACAGATGTTGCAAAAAAAGCTTCAGTTAATCTTTATCTTGATGGAATGATGCAGTTTGCATATCGTTCAGGATTTTTTGACGGTGTACAGCGTTTTATTACACCAGCTCGTTTTGCCAGTTCCGAAGTTTGTGAATTAAGTGAATATTCTTTAATCTGGTATGGAAAAGATCCGGAAAGAGATAATTATTATCTTCTTAATCCTGGCGAAATTGATAAAAATACAGATGTATTTATTAAGAATGCCTTAAAAAATGATTTTACTGGTATTTCATTCAGAGATAACGGATATATTCTTTCTGCAGATTATAATGATAACAGACCAGTTTCACGAGAGGCTGCAAAAAATCAGCAGATGCTAAAATTTAAAGAAGCAAAAGAAAAAGGTCTTTCTATTATGACAAATGCAGGAAATGCATATTCCGTAAAAGATGTAGATTTTATTACAAATATGGATCTTTCTGGAAACAGTTATGCAATCTTAGACAGAAGCGTTCCATTCTATCAGATAGCTTTACATGGTTATAAGAATTATACATCAGTTGGATATAATCTAGCATATGATAAAAAACAGATTCTTCTTGAATCAGCAGAAAGTGGTGCCGGATTAAACTTTACAGTAATGAGTGAACCTGAAACAAAAATTCAGGATACACATTATACACAGTATTTCTGTGCAAACTTTGATTCAAACAAAGATGATATCAGCAGAATTTATAATGAATATAACAATAAAATGAAAAATGTAATGAATTCCTGCATTACTGATCATGAATATCTTAATAATTTTATAACTGTAACAACATATGAAAATAATTATAAAGTTTACGTTAATTATGGATATACTGATTTTGTTACAGAAAGTGGAATAACAATTCCTGCAAGAGACTATATAGTTCAGGAGGAAAAATAAAATGTCTGGTAAAAAATTAAAGAAAAATAAACCAGTTGGACTAACAAAAAGACGTGCACTTTATGGATATTTATTCATTCTGCCGTTTATTTTAGGTTTTATATTTTTTATGATTAAACCTCTTGGACAATCATTAAAAATGAGTATGAGTGATGTTAATGTTTCTAAAGACGGTTTTGAATTTGTATGGAATAATTTCCAGAATTATAAACGAGCATTAACAGTTGACCCTGAATTTAATCAGATGCTTGTAAATTCTATTGAGCAGATGATTTTCCGTTCATTGGCAACTATTGTCTTTAGTTTATTCGTTGCGCTTATCTTGAACCAGGAATTTAAAGGAAGAGCTTTGGCAAGATCTATTTTCTTCCTTGCTGTAATCCTTTCTTCTGGTGTACTTGTCGGAATTGAATATAACAATACTACTATGGCTGAATTAAAGGCGACTATAGAAGAGGCGGGTAATTCAAATAGTATAACGCAGGTAATTGAAGATATTTTAACGGCAAGTTCCGGTACGCAAAGTCCGACTTTAACAAAAGCTTTTGATATCATTTTTGAATTGATTGATTCTATTTATGAAGTTGCAATGGCTTCTGGTATTCAGATTATTATCTTCCTTTCTGGTTTACAGAATATTTCACCAAGTATGTATGAAGCAGCTGATATGGAAGGTTGTACAGCATGGGAAAAATTATGGAAAATTACAGTACCAATGGTAACACCATTACTTTTGGTTTGCTGGATTTATACAATTATTGATTTCTTTATGAAAACTGATAATCAGATTATGCAGAAAATACAGACACAACTTGTATTGCAAATGAACTATGGATTCAGTTCTGCAATGTCATGGATTTATTTTATTGTCTGTATGGCACTTATTGGTATAAGTTCTTTATTCATTTCTAAGGTGGTATATAATTATGAGTAATAATGATAAACGTTCTTTCTGGGAAAGAAATGAAGCATCTGGTGGTCTTTTATTAAAAGAAGCATCTAAAAAATGGGCAATTTCAATCTTACGTGCAATATTACTTTTTGGAATGTGTTTTATGATTCTTCAGCCAATATTAAACAAATTTTCATTAAGTTTTATGTCTGAAAAAGATTTGTATGATACAACAATTATTGTACTTCCAAAACATTTTTCATTAAATAACTGGAAAATTGCAGCAGATTTGTTGAATTATAAAAAATCAATTTTTAATACAGCATGGATATCTCTTCTTGTATCTGTAATAGAAGTTTTTGTCTGCAGCCTTGTCGGTTATGGATTTTCAAGATTCCAGTTCCCATTAAAAAGATTCTGGTTCTTCTGTGTAATTTTAACAATTTTGATTCCACCACAGACAATTTCTACTGCGTTGTATTTAAGTTTCAATCATTTTAATTTCTTCGGAAAATATTATAATCTGCGTGGTTCTATTATTCCTTATTTACTAATGTGTTGCGGTTGTATGGGATTAAAAAACGGATTATATATTTTTATGATCCGACAGTATTTCTTAGGATTCCCATTTGAACTGGAAGAAGCTGCATATGTAGATGGTTGTGGTCCTTTTACTACATTTATCAGAATCATGATTCCTGGTGCTAAACCAATTTTAACATCATGTTTCCTTTTCAGCTTTGTATGGCAGTGGACTGACGGTTTTTATGCTCAATTGTTCCTGTCAAAGTTCAGATTGACTTCTGTAGAAATTTCACAGATTGTAGAAAGATTTGGTGCATATCTTTCTAAATTAAATGGAGCCACAACTTTAGCTCCAGTAGGATATTCAAACGCAATTTTATCAACTGCAATTCTTTTAATAATTATACCTATTATTGTTCTTTATTTATTCTGCCAGCGTTTATTTGTTGAAAGTCTTGCTTCTACTGGTGTAAAAGGATAAAATTTAAGTTAAATAGCATAGGTAAAAAATACTAAATTTTGTAAATTTAGTATTTTTCTTTTGTCGCTCTTTAATTTAAATGATATACTTAAATTGTAAAATAAACCGTAGTATTACGGATAAAGAAAGTTTTCTAAAAGGAGTATTTTTTTTATGAAAAAAATCGCAGGTTTAATGCTTGCAGTAGCTGCTGTAATGATGATTTCAGCTGTTAGCTGTAGCAAAAAAGACGGTGGTTCAGCTTCTTCTACAAATAAAGCTTTTGCTAAACAGAAGAAACAGAAAGATCCAAAAACTAAGAAGGTTTTCAATTTCGATGGAATGGAAATCGTAGTTCTTGACTGGTGGTCAGATCCAGACGCTCCAGCTGCTTCAAAACAGCAGGAAGATGAAAGAGCATGGAAACAGTGGGTATGTGATACATACAATGTTAAAATTGTTCAGAAATCAAGCGGTGGATGGGGAACTCATCCAGAAACAGTACAGAACTTCTGTACAACTGGTGGAGATGAAAACTACATCTTTATTAACGATGGTCGTTCATTCCCAACAGGTATGAAAAACAATCTTTTCTGGGATTTGTCTCAGTTAAACGTAGATTGGACAAAAGAAAAATATGATCAGGGTGTTATTAAACAGTCTACAAAAGGAACTCAGTTCTTCGGTTTCAACCCAAGCAAACCAGAACCAAGAAATGGTATCTTCTTCAACAAGAGACTTTTGGAAGAAAATGGTTACACAGCTGATTATATCTATGACCTCCAGAAAGAAGGAAAATGGACATGGGATGCTTTCGAAGATATGTGTAAAGCTTTAACAAAAGATACAGATAACGATGGTATTTATGATCAGTACGCTATGG
>CALAUH010000232.1 GCA_937892225.1 uncultured Treponema sp. | reverse complement strand
TTATGAATACCACTAAAGGCATAAGCACTATGAAACGTCATAAACGCGGTGATTACACCCAAACAGACAAAAAATCGGTTCTGCACGGAAAGTTCGGGGATGATAGAAAGCAATTGAAATCAAAAGAGATTTTCAGCACGATTCTGATGATTTTCAAATTCCGCTGAAACTATTCAGCAAGAATCCAGGCTTTTCGAAATATCGCTGAACTCCGTTGAGAATATTTCAGCTCAATTTCAGGATTCGGAATTTTGCGCTGAAAAAGTTCAGCGACAATACCTGAAAATGAAAATCCCGCTGAACCGGGTATCCTCTCTCATGTGCATAGGCCGTCCAAGGCCTGCTGCATGCCCCTTGGCAGGACGCCATGCCATGGCCAGCGCTAGGGCTTGGGGCCCGCTTGCCATGTGGCAGGCTGGAATGCACAGGCATCGAACCGCCGACGCACAATCGAGCAGAAATTGTGCGTCATAGAGCAGCCAGGTAGCGTAGCCTTAAGCGTTTGTGACTTTCATTCCCCGAGAAAAGCGTGAAGAGCCACAAAAAAAGACCCACAGTTTCCTGTGGGCCAGTTCCAGATTTGAATCTGTTACTTGGACTGTACGCCATAGCGCTTGTTGAATCTCTCAACACGACCTGTTGAGTCAACGAGCTTCTGTGTACCAGTAAAGAACGGGTGACAAGCAGAACAAATTTCAACGTTGATATTTTCTACAGTTGAACGTGTTTCAATAACATTACCGCATACGCAAGTAATCTTTGTAAGTTTGTAGTCTGGGTGAATTCCCTTTTTCATTTGTATAACTCCTATTTTCTTGCCCGATATTACGCCCGGCAACCTCTAGCTCTGATTAAAAATCACACTATCATTTCGTCACCGTCAACAATATAAAATTAATATCACAAGAAATTTTGTTTATTATAAATAAAAATTATTTTTTTTGCAATAAGGATAACCTAAAATCGGTTTTGTATTTTTTCAAGTTTCCTTAAACATCCATTCCCGCAGTACCTGCATTCATACTGGCTAAGAAAGCATCATTTGTCTTACTCTTCTTCATGCGGTCAAGAATAAGTTCTGTAATATCAACATCTTCCATTGGATTAAGAACTTTACGCAAAATCCAGATTTTCTGGAGTTCACTTTCTGTAAGAAGTAATTCTTCCTTACGTGTACCAGATTTTTTAATATTGATAGCTGGGAACAAACGTCTTTCTGCAAGTTTACGGTCCAAGTTGATTTCTGAGTTACCAGTTCCTTTGAACTCTTCAAAAATAACTTCATCCATACGTGAACCAGTTTCAATTAATGCAGTAGAGATGATTGTTAAAGATCCACCTTCTTCAACATTACGTGCAGCACCAAAGAATCTTTTTGGCTTAAATAAAGCGTTAGAATCAACACCACCAGAAAGAACTTTACCAGAAGTCTGAACAGTCTGGTTATAAGCACGTGCTAAACGAGTAATAGAATCCAAAAGGATTACAACATCACGTTTATGTTCAACAAGACGTTTTGCCTTTTCAAGAACCATTTCTGCAACCTGAACGTGACGTGTAGCCTGTTCATCGAAAGTTGAAGAAATAACTTCACCTTTAATTGCGCGTTCCATTTCTGTAACTTCTTCTGGACGTTCATCAATTAAAAGTACGATTAAATAAACTTCCGGATTATTAGCTGTAATGGCATTTGCAACTTTCTGCATAAGAATTGTTTTACCTGCTTTTGGAGGAGCAACAATCAACAAACGCTGACCTTTACCGATTGGTGCAAATAAATCAATAATACGAGTAGAAACTTCAGTAGAAACAGTTTCAAGACGAAGTTTTTCATCAGGATATAAAGGTGTTAAGTTTTCAAAAGGAACACGAGTCTGTGCAATACGTGGTTCATCAAAGTTTACAGATTCAATACGGAGCAAAGCAAAGAAACGTTCACCTTCTTTTGGAGAACGAGTCTGTCCGTAAACAGTATCACCAGTTTTAAGATTGAATAAACGAATCTGACTTGGTGAAATATAAATATCATCTGGACCTGGAAGATAATTATTCTGTGGTGAACGTAAGAAACCATAACCGTCTGGTAAAATTTCGAGTGCACCTGAAGCAAAAATAATTCCACCATGTTCTGTATGAGCTTTAAGAATTACAAAAATTAAATCCTGTTTTTTCATTGGTGCTAAATCATCAGCTGTAAAACCATATTCCATAGCCATATCACGAAGTTCTGGCATTGATTTAATTGTAAGTTCATTGATTGTTAAACGTGGTTTATTTGAGTTATCTTCATTTATATTTTCTGTCTGATTATTATCATTATTTTCTGTTGAAGTATGTGGAATTGATTTTTTTTGAATATTTTTTCTAACGGGTTTTACTTGATTTGATGTATAAGAAGTTTTTTCAGATTCATCGTTCTTTTTTACAATGCGTCTTTTTTTAATCATTTTGTGAACTGAATCATCTGATTTAGATTCTTCTAAAACTTCATTATTTTCTGTTACAGTTTCCGTTTCTGAACCAAAGTCTAAAGTTGCCTGACTCTGTTCATTTTCTGCTTTTGCATCTTCTTCCTGATGCTTTATTAATGATGCCATTAACAATTACTCCATTTATATAAATTATTTGTATTAAAATAAAAAACAACTTAAATAAAAATTTTAAATATATATATAGGGATTTATTTTAAAAGAATTAAATATTGAATAGACTTTCTCGTACTTATATTATTACTTATTTTTACTAATAATGTCAAGAATTAATATTTTTGTAAATCTTCACCTTTTGTAACCAATGCCTGTTTATATTCATTAGATGCAACAGAGAATAAATCTACATCAGGTTCTTCTTCAATCATTGAAACCTGTCCGTTAAAATCTACATTATTTGCAATTCTTAAACGTGCAGTTGTAATATCTGAATTAACTGAACTTCCTGCACAAATTTCTATACGTTCAGATGCATTTAAGTTACCTTTTACTGAACCACTTATAACTAAAGAATTAACATTAATACTTTCTACATTACATTCGGCATTTTTAGCAATTTCCAAATCACCAGTTGGAGCAACAATTTTACCTGTAAATTTTCCTGTGATTACAAGTCTGTCTTTAAATTCAAGAACTCCGTCAAATTCAGTTTCTGTTCCAAATACTGTGATGTTATGTTTTTCGTTTTCGTTATTTTCTGCCATTTTGAATCCCAAATATTATCTGTTAACTTTTTTTATTATAACAACAATTGTTTGTATTATCAACAATAGAATTGATAAAATTATATATATTACTCCACAAATATCCCCTATTCTAGAATATATAGTTAATTCTCTATTTTCTATAACAGGGATTTGACCAATTACATATGTTTTACAAAATGAATATGCCATTGTATCAATTGTTCCATTTGGTGATATTATACATGTTTGTCCTGATGCTGTACTTCTTACTGAAGGAACTCTGTTTTCTACAGATCTAAATACTGCCATTGCTAAATGTTGATACTGACAGGAAACTTCTTTTGACCATGCATCATTTGATAAATTAATAAAACATTTTGCACCATTATAAACCATTCGTCTTGCTATATCAGAAAAAGTATCTTCAAAACAAATTAAAACAGAATATTTTAATCTATCTTTTGTAAATACCTTATATTCTTTTCCAGGTGTAAACATAAAATATCCGTGCTGAATTAATTTCTGCTTAATTTTACCATCCCATAAAAAATCTTCACTAAAAGGTACAAGATGAATTTTAGAATAGACCTCTGGTTCTGATTTATTATTATCAAAAATTAAAGCACTATTATAATTTTCTTTTACATCACCATTTTGAATAGTATTATTATTTCCAACTACAAATGTTATATTTCTTGATTTAAAATAATTAACAAGGTTTTCTGCAAGAAATTTTCTTTCCCTGCTAGAATCATTTTGTAAATTATAAAGAATTGATGGAACTACACTAGTTTCCGGCCAGACAACCATCTGGATTTCAGGAAACATTTCTTTGGCTTCATCTGTTAAATCTTCAAGGGTCTGAATATTTTTTGTATAAACAGACATTCCATCTTGATTTGGATTTTCATTATGCTGTACTGCACAAACTGTCATCTGTTTATAAATTGAATAATCTTTATAATTCATTGCCCCATAAGCAATTGTTCCCATAAAAATCAAAATCCAGAAAATAAAACAAAGCCATGGAAGTTTTACAGAAGAAATTTTCATTGCCTGATCATACTTTGAAATATAATTAAGATGTGTATCACAATTATATAAAGTATTATCAAGATCCTTTTTTTCCTGAATATATTTTTTATCTATATTTTTTTGAATAATCGCATAAATAACAAAGGACGGGAAAATTATAATTGCGTTTAATCCAAATACACCGATTACATCACAAATCTGAATTACAATTGGAAAATTCCATTGAGTGTAAGCAGTGACTCCATAATTAAAACCAAAAAATCCTAAAGTTTTTATATATTCATATGCCAGGATGATTATAAATTCGACTAACCAGGAATTTTTTATAAATATTAAATCAATATATTTTAATAATAAAAAAAGAAGAGCAATAATTATAAAATAAACAGAACATGCAATTATTAAACACAATGAATCATAATTTGCAAGCCAGTATGCATATAAAAAATATGATAAAGCACCGTATAATCCACCAAAAAACCATATATTTTTTAAAGATGAATTATGAATTAAAAATAAAATCGGAATATAGGAAAAATAAGCTAAAAAGAAAAATCCTTCTTTATATAAATGATTTGGATTTTCCAATGCAAATATTGCAGAAGCAATTAATACTAATAATATTTGTATACAAAAAATTTTTATAAAACTACTTTTTTTCAGTTTTTTGTT
>CALAUH010000231.1 GCA_937892225.1 uncultured Treponema sp. | reverse complement strand
AAAATACAGGCAAGTTTTCCGGAAAAGAAGTTGTTCAATTGTACTTAGAAGCTCCTTGTGGAAAATTAGGAAAACCTTCGCGCGTACTCACAGCCTTCAAAAAAACGGCAGAAATAACTCCGGGCGCAACGGAAACTTTACAAATTACATTCTCATTTGAAAATTTTGCTTCTTATGACGACAGCGGAATTACCGGGAATAAATCATGCTTTGTTTTGGAAGCAGGCGAATATAAAATTTTTGGTGGAAGCGATGTTCGTTCTGCAAAAATGATACATTCATTTACAATGGGGACAACCCTCGTTGTAAATAAATGCGAAGAAGCTCTTGCTCCGGTAGAAAATTTTGAACGAATGGTAAACGAAAATGGAAAACTTACCATGAAGGCTGTCCCCGTTGCAACTGTTGATATGGACGACCGCCGAAAATCACGTATTCCAGAAGAAATTAAACAGACTGAATACCGTGGAATAAAAATGGCAGATGTTGTAAATGGAAAATCTGATGTACGCGCGTTCGTGGCTCAATTTACAGATGAAGATTTGGCATGTATCGTTCGCGGGGAAGGAATGGGAAGTGCACTTGTAACTCCAGGAACTGCAGCAGCTTTTGGAGGAGTGTCCCCACGTTTACAAAAAGAATTTGGACTTCCTGCCTGCTGTTGTGATGACGGTCCTTCTGGAATGCGCCTTGACTGCGGAATAAAAGCATTTGCATTACCAAACGGAACTTCTCTTGCCTGTACATTCAACACCGATCTTGTAAAAAAATTATATTCATTTACAGGATTAGAAATGTGCACAAACAATGTAGAAAATCTTTTGGGACCTGGAATGAACATTCACCGTCATCCATTAAACGGACGAAACTTTGAATATTTTTCGGAAGATCCTTTGCTCACAGGATTAATGGGTTCTGCAATGGTACAAGGATTACAATCATCTGGAGTAACTGGAACAATCAAACATTTTTGCGGAAACAATCAGGAAACACGACGTCATTTTATAGATTCAGTTGTTTCTGAACGTGCCCTTCGCGAAATCTACTTAAAAGGATTTGAAATTGCCGTTCGTAATGGTGCCGACTCGGTAATGACAACTTACGGAATTGTAAACGGATTGTATACATCATCTTCTTATGATTTAAATACAACAATTTTACGCGACGACTGGGGATTTAAAGGAATTGTGATGACAGACTGGTGGGCAAATATAAATGAACGCGGAAAAGAGCCTGATAAAACTAATTTTGCAGCAATGCTACGTTCTCAAAATGATTTATATATGGTTTGCCCGGACGGTGCCACAAATGCCGGAGGGGACAATACTCTTGAATCAATTAAAAATGGTACAGTTACCAGAGCCGAAGTTCAGCGTTGTGCAGTAAATATTTGTAATCACGTAGCAAAAACTGTTGCAATGAAACGACTGATGAAAACTGCCGACGAAATTGAAGTTATCAACAAGCCAAAATATGATGATGACATTGACCTTTCTAAAATTGAAAGCGTTGTTTTGGAGGACGAACTTGAAATTGATTTAAGCAAAATTGAATCAAATACAAAAGCAAGTTATGTCTGGCAGATTGACGTTCAGCGCCTTGGAAAATATTCAATCACCTTAACTGGAAGTTCGGAATTAGGTGAACTTGCTCAGTTGCCATGTACTTTCTTAAAAATGGGTATTCCAGAAGCAACATTTACATTCAACGGAACTAGCGGAAAAGACGTTTCCATTACAAAAGACGTTTTATTCTGGTCACGTTTCCAGGTTTCGCGTTTACTTGTTGGAAGCAACGGATTAAAACTTAAGAGTTTGAAGTTTAAGTTTTTGGGTGAATAATAAAAAAAGGGCTGTCTAAAAAGTCTTTTCATGCTGATCCTGAAACAAGTTCAGAATGATATAAAACTTATACTTATTAGACACACCCTTAGTTCTTTAGTGGAGTTACTATATTAGACTGTTTTTAATAATTAAAACTCACGAATAGGAAGAACAAAACATAATTCATTTATTTCTTTACTGTGAAAAGAATTATTTTTCCCAGCTTCAAAATATACTGCTCCATTTAAAGAAAATTTATAATTTAATGATGATGTCCAAATATCTATTTTATTCAACTTAGGTTGACCACAATATTGAAGGACATCATTTATACACTCTATTTTTTTAAGAGCATAATACAACTCTGCTAATGTAGGTAAATACCAGCCATCTTCATCATATTTTGTATTTTTTGTTGCAGGTGTTGAATAATTTTTACAGGCATAAAATGCAGGATATTTTTCAGGCTCTCCTGTATCATCTGTTTTATTATTCTCTTGTAACCAAGTGCCTATTTTAGAAAGATTATCCTTTCCGTTTCTGTTTGGAGTATACATATCATTTGGAAAAATATATTCATACGTAGCTGATTTTTGGGGATTACAAAAAATTGTTTCTACAACTTCATCACATGCATTGGCCGATTTTTGTGGATAATTTTTATCATACGCACACCACATCTTTTCGCCCGCAAGACCAATACCTACACCCAATGTACGTACTGTGGTGTCTTCTTCATCATTCAATTCATTACCAACATAAAAAATTACTGCAATTGCTGCTGCTTTTTCTGCATCAGTAATTTTTGATTTTGTTGTTCGTACTTGAATTTCTGCATAAGGTGTTGCACTTCCGTCATTGAATACGATATCGCCAACTTCTTTTGGTTCTGTTGGTGCCTTCGAACCGATGTAAGTTACTCCACCACCACTCGTTGATGACGAGCACGATGCCAATACAAATACTGCTGCAAGACAGAATAACGAAATTAATTTTGTAATTTTTTTCATAAAGAAAATCTCCCTATTATAAATTCCACTTGTTTATAGTACATCTATAACCAATTCATAGCAAGTACTTCTTCCGCCGGCTTTACTCTTTTGTAAAACTCCTGTCTGAATCAATTTTTCTATATCACGAGTTGCTGTATCCTGTGAACATTTGCAAATTTTTGCATATTTTGATGATGTCAATTTTCCTTCAAAATC
Organism: uncultured Treponema sp.; assembly: GCA_937892225.1. Classification (GTDB taxonomy): domain Bacteria; phylum Spirochaetota; class Spirochaetia; order Treponematales; family Treponemataceae; genus Treponema_D. Next base: position 1,435 of record CALAUH010000231.1, on the reverse strand, counting down.
TGTCAAAAGCATCTGAAGAATTTTTTTCTGTCTTTCGTTTATGTTGATTGAATCAATCTTATTCCAGAATGCTTTTCGATTCTGACTTTCTTTTAATTCATCAAGTACAGATAAAACTGCCCGATTCATGCATCCAATGTACCACAAAATCCATTCTGTAATATCCATTGAACCAGACTCTTCAACTTGATGAAGCATTTTGTAATAATCCTTTCGTTCTTTACAAAGCTGTGCACTCATACTAAAAAGATGATCGTTACAAACGGAATTTTTATCACCCTGACAAAGAGCCATATCTGCAATTACTCTGGCAAGACGGCCGTTTCCATCTTCAAATGGATGAAGCTCTACAAAATAAAGATGAGAAACCGCACTTTTAATTACAGAAGGAATCGTGCTGCAGGAAATTCCATTAAACCATTCAAAAAATAAATTCATCTGGCTTTGCAAAATATCTGCAGGCGGCGCTTCAAAATGAACAGTTTCATTTTTACCATAGCCACTAATTACACGCATAGGGCCTTCATCATCAGTTCTGTACTGGCCAACATGAATCACATAAAGTCCGTTAAAACTTTCATTTCCATCAGGATTTCCAAATAATTTTTTATGCCAGCTAAAAAGTCTTTCTTCTGTTAAAGTAGAATTGCAATTGTGAACTGCATCTGTAATTACTTCTACGATGGAATTTATATGCGGACGATTTTTGTCCAGAATTTCGCCATTTGCAAGAATTATATTTTCAAACCCCAGCTTTCTGGCAACAGAAGAACGAAGACTATGTTCATCAAGATTTACGCCCTCAATTTCAAATGAGTTTTTTATTTCTCTTGTAAAGCGGTTTAACGCAGATTCAGACTGAACTTTAAAACCAAGAGAACGCATCTGACCTTCCAAAATTCCCTGATTGGAATTAAGTTCTAAAAGAGGATTCAGCAGTTTTGATTCATTCCAGGTAAAATTTGGCCACTGAGGATTTTGCCAAAGATACATCATGTTGATATGTTAACACTAAGTGCGGAGATTAGCAAGTTATTCTCCGCAAATTAAAGATTATTTTGCGGAGAATAAGAAGTTTTTCTACGCATTTGCATTTAAAAGAAATCGACCATAAAAAAAGGCCTTTGCGTTTGCAAAGACCTTTTTTTATGCACTGCGTTTCGCTAGTTGAAAGCCCGCACTGCACAAACATAAAGGTAGTTGTAATTCTTGTAAGTGTAGTTGGTCCAGACTCCATTGCTGAAATTGAGACTGCCTGCGAGATTATCGCTGGAATCGAAGTGGGACGACGACCAGTAATAGCTTGAGCCAAACTGCCTTCCACCACAAAGACTACTTGCTGCATCTACTGTTGTTTTTACTTTGTAAATTGCATAAAGTTCTGCAAGTGAAGGTAAATACCAGCCTTCATTATATGGAGCACTAAGACTATTTG
>CALAUH010000230.1 GCA_937892225.1 uncultured Treponema sp. | reverse complement strand
TTCGCCCGCGAGCTGCAAGATTATTGGCCAGGAGTAGAACTACGGACGACTTACCCACGCCGCCCTTGATGCTTGAAATCGTTATGACCAATTTTCTGTACCTCAATCAAGAACACATCGACCGGAACTGCCTGCCCAAAGAATTATGTTTTTCGATTATCAGAACTGGCAACGCCAGTTTTTGTCTGACATCTTTCACTGCCGGTCTCCGTGCTCTTGATGATTTAAGGATAAGCCTTGTAAAAAAAATTAGATATACCACATTTGATAAAAAAATGTCCAATATTGAGGTATTTTTGTTCACTTTTGATACTTTTTTGTCCACTGCAATTTTTTGACTCAAAACTTTCTATATTTTGCTTTATTGTTCAACTAATATAAACGAATAGAATATTTTGTATTTACATTGTTTATTTTGCATAGTGTTTGTATATTTTTTGCATATACTTTGTATTTACTTTGTTTATTTTGTATAGCCTTTTTATATACATTTTGAAGAAATAACGATATAAAATTGAACCTTCTAGATTGCAAAATTTGCATACAGATACACGTACAAGAGTCAATTTTTAACGTTTTTTTGTTTATACATTACACTATACTTTGTCTATACATTGTTTATTTTATGTTTAGTTTTTGTTTATACGTTGTATATATTTTTAATATACTTTGTATATTTTGTATTGCAATATTGTTATACATCGTTTATAATGTATATATCGTATAAACAAAGTATAGAGGGGAAAAATATGAAAACTTATACATTTGCCATCCAAAAGGGTGGAACTGGAAAAACTTCCATTTCCGTTTCTGTAGCTGTAGAACTTGCTAAGCTTGGAAAAACTATCTTGATCGATGCCGATCCTCAGGGAAATACAACCGACTGGTTAAATCTCCCATCACTTCAATACGAACTTTCAGATGTACTTTCTGATAAATGTACAATCAAGGATGTAATCCAACCTACTCAAGTGGACAATCTTTTTATCATTCCAACTGCAGGAATTGACGGCGGATTACGTACATATCAGGAAACCATAGCACAAAAGGAACAATTCAAAATTGCTCAACTTAATAAAGAGCTTTCTTCGGTTTTTGATTATTGTGTAATCGATACTTCCCCAGCATTTGGAGCTCTTGAAGAATCATGTTTCATAGCAAGTGATGAAGTAATTAATGTTCTTAAGCTTGACCGTTTCTCTTATGATGGACTTAAAACTTTCAAAATTAATCTTGATGCAATGAAAAAACGTTATGACAATTGTTATGGCGTAAGTGTAGACGGAAAACCTTTATTAAACAAATTAATCTTGAATGAAAACAACAATGCCATTGCACAATGCCGCGACCTTGTTACACAATACAAATCACTTGAACCTCAGTATAAGGTTTTTGTCATTCCAACAGACACTGGATTCCGTAAAGCTCAGACAACAGCAGTTCCTGTTCAGTCAATAGCAGGTGCTAAAAAAGACACTCTTGATGCCCTTGCAGAAATTGCACAGGCTTTAAAATAATTTAATAGGGTAGGGGGATAAAAATGCAAAAAATACAACCTGCAAAAAATGATTTGAACATGGATTTCTTAAATTCATTTGATAAACCAATTGGAAAACCAGCAGCTACTGAAACAAAAACTCAGGAAACAGCTGTTATTGATTCACAAACTGAAATTACCGAAATTGATGCAACAGAAAACATAGATACAGATTTCATTGAAAACATCAGCATCGAAGATGATAATCCCTTGTCAAAAACAATAAAATCAACTCAAATTGTTGTTCGCACGACAGAAAAAGAAAGGGAAGCATTAAAAGCTTATTTTATGAAACATGGAGTTTCTGTTTCAAAAGGTCTTAAGATAGCTGTAAAATACCTGGAACAACAGGAAAAGAAAGGTCTCGTTCATTTTTCTGATATTGGTCTTTTCTAAACAACATAACAATTAGGAGCATTTATCTCATGAAAAATACAGAACCAGATTATTACGATGATGACAATCTTCCTGCCACATCAACTTCAGGTAAACTCTCAAATACTGAAGATGACAGTAAGTTCTTTACATTTCCTAATAGTCCTGCATCAAACACAATGATAAACGTTGTTAGCCATGTATCAAATCTTGATACTTTTGCTAACCGTCTTGAACATAACAGTCATTCATCACAAATTGATTTTTTTGCACCTCCAGAAGGTTCTAAAGAAATCAGTCAGCGAGTAAAATACTCTACAGACAATACAGAAACAGTCATTCATCTTGATAACATTGACCTTTTTACAAAAGCAAATAAACCTCTTAAAAAAATTCTTACATACACTCTGATTAATTTAAGTAAGAAAAATATTTCAGAAAATCCGACCCAGGACATAAGCATAAAATTTCCCCTACAAGATTTCGTAGACTTAGGTTGTTACAAAACAATCAGATCTGCACGACAAGCTTTTAATGATGCAAAAAATCCTCTTACAAGCATCAAAATTGAAGGGGTTGTTCGAGATAAAAAAGATATGAAACAGATTACTGATAGTGGAATTGAAGTTCTGTTTACAGGTGCTCACATAAAAAATGGAATTGCAGAAATCTACTTAAACAGACGAATCAACTGGGAACTTTTTGCATTACAGTATTTCTCAATTTTGCCAAAAACATACTTTGCACTATCTGATAATGCTGCAGATACATTACTTAATATCTTTATGCTGGCAAGAAAACGATTAAATGATATCGATAAAAAAGAAAGTTTTAATATCAGTTTTAAAACATTACAGCAGATTATGGATTTACCTGATGAAACTCAAACAAAAAATCCAGGACGAGATATAAAAGAGCCTATATTAAACGCTTTAGCAGAAGTAACAAAAATGGAAAATGGTGATGTAATCATTGAACCTATTTTTAACCCGAATGGAAATATCATAGAGTTTCTTGAGAATGGTTATGCAAAAGTATCTCTCCACAATGAGTATTTAGAGTATTTTGAAAGTCTTGCTCACACAAAAAGAACGAAAATTGAAGCCACAATGAAAAAGCGAGAAGAAATTGCAGAAAAAGCAAAAGTAAAAGCTTTGGCCAATAAAATTGAACAGGAAAGTTCTAAAAAAGGTTCAAAGAAATAGTCATATTTTATGTGGATAAAACGTAAAAAAAGGACTATTTTACGTGGGAACTTATAATATATTTCACAGATTTATAGCAAAAAAGTCATATTTTACGTGGATAAAATCATAAAAAAGGACTATTTTACGTGGGAAATATGTTTAAAATTACATTTGTTTCGTCTAATAGTGTCTTTTTTTTGTCAATTTTACGACTTTTTTAGTCAATTTCTGAATCAAAAGCATAATATAAGTAAAAATAACATAAAAAAACGCACAAAAACCATGAAAAATGCACTCAAAATTCTATACAAAAATGGACTTTTTTACGTGGGAAAAACAAACTAAAAGTCATAATTCAGGTGGAGAAAGGATTATTTTAAGTGGATTTTGGACTATTATACGTGGAATTTGTCATATTTAACGTGGAAACAAATTCATGTTAAAACCTTGCTATACAAGGAATTACAGAATTATAAATTCTCCTAAGAGCTTATATATAGCTAATATAATGCTATATTAAATTTAGGGTCGGCGTATTGCAAATACGCCATACCCGTTATATCTTATCATTAAGAAAATTAGTTCAAATGGATATAGGGTGGGGACCATATGAATCCAGAAGAAGCTAAAGAAAGTGCCAAGACACATCTCTTGGACTATCTTAATGCAAAAGGTATCAACACATCAACAAATTTTTCATGTCTCAATCCATCTCATGATGATAAGCATCCTAGTATGTCTTTTGATACAAGGCGTAATAGATGTCATTGTTTTTCATGTGGTGTAGATTATGACATTTTTGACATTGTTGCTTTAGATACAGGATTATCAGGTAAAGAACTTTTTAATCATGTATACAAGATGTATAACATCAGTGTTGATTATTCAAACTTAAATGCAAATAAAGCTGAACTTCAAAACATTCCTCATTCAGAATCAAATACTAATATTTTAATAAATAAAAAGCCCCAACAAGAACAAAGAGAATCACTTTTGAATTTCTTTGATGTTTGTCATGCAGCAGTTGAAAAAACAGATTACTGGAAAAAACGTGGACTTTCAAAAGCAATTGTTGATGCATACAATTTGGGATATTGGGAGGAGAAAAAAAGGTTTGTAATTCCTACAGGAGAATTCAGTTACAATGCAAGAGCAACTTGGGATGCAGACAAAAAAGCTCGTTATTTGAAACCAAAAGGACAATACGAACTTTTTAATCTAAAAGCAATTCAACTTGCAGAACAACCTGTTTTTGTAGTTGAAGGGGAATTTGATGCTTTAAGTGTAATTGAAGCCGGTGGAGTAGCAGTTGCACTTGGATCTAGCAGTAATTTTAAGTTTATTGATTATGTAAAATCAAATAAACCTAAATATCCGCTTATTCTTGCTTTGGACAATGATGATGCCGGTAGGGTAGGGGAAGAAAAACTCGCGGAAGAACTTGCTAAAATTGGAGTTGAATGTGTAGAAGCTGATATTACCGACAACTTCAAAGATGCAAATGAAGCTCTTGTGAATGACAGAGAAACATTTATTCAAAATGTTCTGAATGCAAAAAATAATGTTATTGCGTTGCTTGAAGAAAAAAAGCAAAAAGAAGAGGCTGCATATTATCAGACATCTGCAGCAAATGGCTTAGCAGAATTTATAAACGAAATACAAAAGCGAAGAGACGGAGATTGTATTTCTACAGGATTTAAGAATCTTGATGAAATACTTGATGGAGGTTTTTATCCTGGTCTTTATATCATTGGTGCTATTTCCAGCCTTGGAAAAACTACATTTAGTCTTCAGATTGCGGATAATGCAGCCAAGAATGGACAAGATGTTCTTGTATTCAGTTTGGAAATGGGAAAACAGGAACTTGTAGCAAAATCAATTAGCCGGCTTTCTTTTCTAAAATGTAAGAACTGGGGAGCAGAATATGATTTTGCAACAACAACAAGAAATCTTCTTAATGCAAAAGCTTTAGCAAATAAAGAAAAAATAGAATTTTTGAATGAATGTTTAAAAGAATATGCATCATATGCAGGAAAAATATATTATCACATTGGAATTGGTGATATTGGGGTTGATCAAATAAAATCTGTTATAGCAAGACACATAAAAATTACAGGTCGTAAACCTCTTGTTATAATTGATTACTTACAGATTATTGCGCCTTTTGATATGCGAGCAACAGATAAGCAGAATACTGATAAAGCTGTTGTCGAACTGAAACGAGCCAGCCGAGATTATGATGTTCCTATTTTTGCTATATCAAGTTTCAACCGTGAAAATTATACAAGTCCAGTAAATATTGCCAGCTTTAAGGAATCAGGGGCAATTGAATATACAAGTGATGTTTTAATGGCTTTACAGTTTAAGGGAATGGATTATCTTAAGAAAGAAGATGGCAAATACGAGGATGAGAAAACCAGAACTGCAAGAATAATCCAGCTCAGAAACGAACAGGAAAAAAATGCAGAAATTCCAGGTAAGCCACAAGAATTGCAGCTTAAAATTTTGAAAAACAGAAATGGAAGAAAGGGTGGGGTAGATTTTGAATTCCATCCAATGTTCAACTGCTTTGAAGTTCCAAAACCAAAAGTTGAAAATGGTGGATGGACGTTAAGAACGAAAAAATAGAGAAAATACAATTTTGAAAAGAAAGATATTTTATTTAGCTTTTGTTTTACTATTTCTCAATATTGGATGTAGAACTTCAAAATTTGAATCGAAAGAAAAAAGATTAGAATTTACAGGAAATCCAACAACAGGATACATATGGTTTTTTGAGATTGAAGATGAATCAATAATTCAGGTAGAAGAAACTATTAAATATCTAGGTGAGAAAAAAATTGTAGGTGCTCCAAGTTTGTTTATGTATAAAATAAAATCATTAAAACCTGGAATTACTACACTTTGTTTCCAATATAAAAGACCTTGGGAAAATAATAATCCAGAGAAAGACATTTTTTATGATGTCAAAGTAAATAGTACAGGAAATATTTCAATAACAAAAAGAAAAACTAATAGTTATTAAGGGATTTTTTCAATTCATCTATAACTTTTTCACGCAGAGTTGGTGGGTTGAGTACTTTTACTTTAGAACCAAATTTCATTACCCAGAATAAAGTTTCCTGATCTTGATTTGATGTAAAACTCAAGTAAACAGAACCGTCTTCATTTTGATGGCATTCCTGATTTTTGTGCCAAGTGCGTTCAAGAATGTAAGTATTTACTGATTTATCAAAAAGAAGTTCGATTTTTTCAGGTGGATTATTATTATTCCAGATTCCAAAATTTGGGTCGATGTGAACTTTGTTTGTATAATCAGGATCAGGTTCAAATTTCTCACATAAATTAATATTTCTCATTCTGGCTAAAGTAAAGGTAGAAAAATTATTGTGTTTTGGAGAAAATCCTAAAACATACCAGTCGCCTTTCTGGCAGTAAATTTTATAAGGATAAAGTTCATAAGGTTTATAATCAGTTGCCTTAATGGAACGGTAATCAAAATTCATAATCAAATGTAGTTTTGTAGCCTTGAAAACAGAATTAAAAACTTCTTCATCAATAATTGGAATAGGGTCGGCTATGAATTCAACATCATTCATGAAACTTGTTTGAACTTCAACTTGATTTGGCAGCATCTGTGAAAGCGTTTCGTAAACTTTTGAAATTGTTTTTTTGAGTGGCGTATTGTTGTATCGTTCCATGAGGGGAAGTATTCCTGTAACGGCAAAAACTTCACTTTCAGTGAGCATCATATTTTTTACAAAATATGTATTGTCACTGTAATAATAGCCTTTTTTGAAGTGGTCATATTCGATAGGTGCATTGTAATAGATTTTAAGTTCATCTATATCGCGGAGAATTGTACGGCGAGAAACTTCAAGTTCATCCATGAGTTTTTGGACACTTGGATAATTCAAATTCTGTATTGCTTGTTCAATTTTAAATAATCGTAATGGTTTTGTGTGATTTTCTTTTGTTTTAGCCATGAAAAAAATTATAACACATGTTTTATCAAAGTGCCAATTTTTGGCACCAATGCGTTTTATACTGATAAACACAAGGGAGGAAAGGACTATGATGATTTATTTAAGTGGAAAAATTACAGGCGATAAGAATTTTCGACAGAAATTTGAAAAAACAACAAGAAAGTTACTTTCATATGGTCATACAGTTTATAATCCGGCCATTCTTCCAAATGGTTTTGAATATGAGCAGTATATGAAAATTGATTTTTTGGCACTTTCATTTTGTGATGCTATTTATCTTCTTGATGATTGGAAAATTAGTAAAGGTGCAATACGGGAATTTGAAGAAGCTAAAAGACTTGGTATCAAAGTAATAACGGAAGAAGATTTTCTTTATTCAGATACATT
>CALAUH010000229.1 GCA_937892225.1 uncultured Treponema sp. | reverse complement strand
TGTCTGAAAACGCGAAAGAGAAGAAAGGGAAGCGAAAAAAAATGAGCATTATGCTATTTACTTCAGGAACAACATCAGAATCAAAAGCAGTAGCATTATCACATAAAAATATATGTTCAAATTTAATGGATTTAGGAAATATCCTAGATGTAAATAGTGATGACACATTACTTTCAATATTACCAATACACCATGTATTTGAATGTACAGTTGGATTTTTATTTTCTTTATATAAAGGCGCACAGACTGTATTTTGTGATGGAATAAGGCATATTGTAGAAAACTTAAAAGAGTACAATGTAAGTGTAATGGCGTGTGTTCCTGGATTGTATGAAAGAATATTTTTGATGATTAGAAAGCAGATGGAAAAACAAGGTTGTTTACAGGAAATTTTGGAAAAAATAAGCAAAACAGATTTTAAATATAAAAATAAGACCTTTAATATAACAGTAACATTCGGAGTTTCAAGTTATACTGATCAAACAGATGCTTCTTCTTTAGTTCTTCAGGCAGATAAAAATCTTTATGCAGGTAAAAACTCAGGTCGAAATACAATTGTCTTTTAAGTAATAAAAACATTTTATTTAAAATAAAAAATGACTGCCAGTTTAATTTTTCTGACAGTCATTTTTTTTATAGTACGACTTTCGTCAAACTTACCTGCTTTATATTCTACAATGCAGCATAAGTCGCACAGCATCCGCTGTGCTTACCGAGTTTGCTTCGCAAACATCGCATGTCACTTCGCACTAAAGTGCAGCGTGAGTCGCACGACTAAAGTCGTGCTTCACGAGTTTTGCAAGCAAAACTCGCGGCAGCCCTACAAAGCAGCGTGACATGTACGAGCGATAACGTCGTCCTGCTGTTCTTTTGTAAGGTTGATGAAGCGTACAGCATAACCAGATACACGAACTGTGAAGTTAGCATATTCAGGTTTTTCTGGATGAGCCTGACAATCCTTAAGTTTTTCAACACCGAATACGTTTACGTTCAAGTGATGTGAACCTTTAGAGAAGTAACCGTCAAGAACGTTTACAAGGTTGTCAATTCTTTCGTTTTCATCATGTCCGAGAGCAGCTGGGTTGATTGTCTGTGTATTTGAAATACCATCCAAAGAATATTTGTAAGGTACTTTAGCAACAGAGTTCAAAGATTTAATTAAACCTTTTGTTTCTGCACCGTAAGATGGAGAAGCTCCTGGTGAGAATGGTGCATGTGCTGGTCTTCCGTTTGGAAGAGCACCTGTAGCCTTACCGTATACAACGTTAGAAGTAATTGTAAGGATAGATGTTGTTGGGTTAGCATTGCGGTATGTTGGATGTTTCTTAATCTTTCCAATGAAAGTCTTAAGCAACCATACAGCGATTTCATCAGCTCTGTCATCATCCTGACCGTAGCGTGGGAAGTCACCTTCTGGTTTGAAATCACAAGCAAGACCTTTTTCATCACGGATAACTTTAACTTTTGCATATTTGATAGCAGAAAGTGAGTCTACAACGTGAGAGAATCCGGCAATACCAGTAGCAAATGAACGTTTAACATCTGTATCTTCCAAAGCCAATTCAGCAGCTTCGTAGTAATATTTATCGTGCATGTAGTGGATAAGGTTCAATGTGTTTACATAAAGGTCGCACAACCAGTCCAACATAACATCATATTTTCTCATTACTTCGTCATAATCAAGATATTCAGAAGTGATTGGCTGTAATTCAGGGCCAACCTGAGCATATGGAGTAAGACCTGCACCTTCGTCTTTACCACCGTTGATAGCGTAAAGTAAAGCTTTTGCCAAGTTAGCACGAGCTCCGAAGAACTGCATTTCTTTACCAGTCTGTGTAGCAGATACACAACAGCAGATTGAGTAATCATCACCCCAGATTGGACGCATAACATCGTCGTTTTCATACTGGATAGAAGATGTATCAATAGAAATCTTTGCAGCATATTTGCGGAAGTTTTCTGGAAGTCTCTTAGAATACAAAACAGTAATGTTTGGTTCAGGGCTTGGTCCCATGTTTTCCAATGTATGGAGGAAACGGAAGTCGTTCTTTGTTACCTGTGAACGTCCATCCTGTCCAAGTCCACCTACTTCCAAAGTAGCCCAGATTGGGTCACCAGAGAAGAGCTGGTTGTAAGATTCGATACGAGCAAAACGTACCATACGGAACTTCATTGTCATATGGTCAACAAGTTCCTGTGCTTTTTCTTCTGTAAGTGTACCTTTCTTAATATCACGTTCGATGTAGCAGTCCAAGAATGTAGAAATACGTCCTACAGACATAGCAGCACCGTTCTGTGTTTTAACAGCAGCAAGGTAACCAAAATATAACCACTGGAAAGCTTCTTTAGCAGTTGTAGCTGGTTTAGAAATATCATAACCGTACAAAGCAGCCATAGCCTTGATACCTTTCAAAGCTTTAATCTGTTCTGCAAGTTCTTCACGCTGACGGATAATATCTTCTGTCATTGTTCCGTAACCGCAGTTAAGTTTATCTTCTTCCTTCTGTTCAATAAGGTAATCAATACCATAAAGAGCGATACGACGATAGTCACCAACAATACGTCCACGTCCGTATGTATCTGGTAAACCAGTTAAGATGTGAGCTTTACGAGCTTTACGAATCTCTGGTGTATATACATCAAATACAGCGTCTGAGTGTGTTTTGTGATATTCTGTAAAAATTTTGTGGAGTTCTGGATTTGGTTTGTAACCATACATTTCGCATGACTGTTCAGCCATTTTAATTCCACCAAATGGCATAAATGCGCGTTTTAATGGTTTATCAGTCTGAAGACCAACAACCTGTTCAAGATCTTTTCCTTCTGCACAGATATAACCTGCAGCATGTGATGTAAGACCTGAAACAATGTCTGTATCCATATCAAGAACACCAGTACGTTCTTTTCCATCCAAACCAACAGATTTTTTGTTGTGTTCTTCCTTCTGTAATTTCTGCAATTCATCAAACAATTTGTTTGTTGCAGCAGTTGGGCCTGCTAAAAACGAAGAATCTCCATCATATGGAGTATAGTTTGCTTGAATAAAGTCGCGAACATTTACTTCGCTAGTCCATAAACCTTCAGGATTAAATCCTTCCCATTCTGGTCTTAAAGCCATAAAAATACCTCTTTTCCTTAGGGCTCCTTTATGATCCCTTTGGATAATAAATTGTACCGATTTTCAACTGAAACTCCTTAATGATTTTCAGCCAAAATGGGAAAACTTCCCGCATCGGAATTTATATAATAATGCAAAACCAACCTTTCTACAAGAGAAAAACTCGAGTAAATAAACAGTTAATTTTGTAATCATTACAATATTAAAATAATTACAATTATATTAAAAAAAATTACTTTTGGGGATCTATTTCTGTTTTTTTT
>CALAUH010000228.1 GCA_937892225.1 uncultured Treponema sp. | reverse complement strand
ATTTACTATATAACTCTTATTTTATTTATAATGCATATTATCCTTAAAAAGACTAATTTATAAATATATTTATTACTAAATATAACATTCTTTTAAAATTAACAAAAAATTAAAAAAAATCAGAAGTGAGAATAACGATAAAAGAGAAGCTGATAAAAAATTATTAGATGAAATAAAATTAATAAAAGACTATATAAATAAAAGTACCAATTTATTAATAATAAATATATCAAATAATAAAAAAAAAGACTATATATTAGCCTTTTATTTTTATAGTAACTCATTATAAATATTATAATATGAAATTATGTTAGGTGCAAACTTTTGTGATAAAAAAGAAGTCCCACATTCAGTGCAAAAACTTGCATCCGGCTGTACACCCATGAATCCTAAAAATCGCCATAAAAAGCGAATTAATCCTACGCGTGATTGTTCTTCATCACAAAGTTCCATTCCATCAAAAAAGCCTTCTAAAAGTTTATAACATTCAGCAGGAATACCTTCGCAATGTGTTTTTAATACTATTTCTGATGCTAAAGATGCAGCATACATTTTATAGAGGTTTTGTGAAAAGGAAGAATGAAAATTTTTAACTTCAAAATCAGTTATTTTTGTCTGATTTTTTTCTGTATTTTCATAAAGCCAGATTTTACCACTGCTGAATTGTGTTATAAGAGAGCGCATCTTACTTTTTGGGCCACCATACAACATTGCATAAATTATTCCTTTGTCTTGTGTAAGTAAAGTAACAGTAAAATTATTTTCACCTTCTGGCTTTAGAGAAATTATTATTGCTATTGTTGATGATGTTCTGTTCATTAATTTTATATAATATTAATATGAATTATAAGCGGTCTTTTCCAAATTTAAAAATATAGCCTATATTAACTGAGCCACCTGTTGTTTCAAATCCTGTTAAAGAAAAGTTTGTACCAAATCTTAAATCACAATATAAATCACCAATCCAGACTGGGTATTTTATTGAACATCCTGTATGAATTGATACCCCCATAGATATTAAAAAACCAAATCCAGCAAAAGGAGAAATATTTAGTTTATTTATTTTCCAAGAGTAATTTAGTAGATAATTAATAATTGGTTGTTGATCTATTAAACCCATTTCAATTGTTCTTCCAAAATTACTGTTTATTTTAAACTGACGTGGAAACATTAAAAAAAAATTTCCAGAACAATAGAAATTTTTTACAGGTTCTTTTATATTATCATAATCCATAGAAGAAGAACCTAATGCAAGTCCAGCTGATGAACCAATTTGAAATGAAAATATATTGTTAGAAATTAGTGCTAAAAATAAAAATATAAATAATTTTTTTTTCATCTTATTTTCCTTGTCCGTAGTATGCATTAGGTCCGTGCTTTCTCATATAGTGTTTGTTTACAATATGTTCGGGAAGAGGTGTGGCCTGTGGATTGATTGCAAGTGTATTTACAGCCATTTTACAGATTTCTTCAAGTACAGTTCCGTTGTAAACTGCTTTATCTGCTGTTTTTCCCCATGCAAATGGTCCGTGGCCACCGCACAAAACCATGTTAATTTCGTTTGGATTTAACCCAAGTTCTGCAAAGTGTTTTACAATTAAAAGACCAGTTTCCTTTTCATAGTCAGATTCAACAGCTTCTTTACTCAAGTATGGTGTACAAGGAATTGCTTTCTGGATGTGGTCGGCATGTGTTGTTCCAAAAAGTGGAACAGATTTTACTGCCTGAGCCCAGCTTACAGCGAATGTTGAATGTGTATGAATAATTCCACCAATATCAGCGCCTTGTTCCATGCCGAATTTTTTGTATAAAATTGCGTGAGTTGGAGTGTCGCTTGAAGGATTCATGCTTCCATCAACTTTTTTCCCATCCAAATCAATAATTACCATTGATTCTGGAGTTAATTCTGGATAAGGAACTCCACTTGGTTTGATTGCAAAAACACCTTTTTCTTTATCGAACGCAGAAACGTTTCCCCAAGTATAAAGGGCAAGGTGGTTTTCCGGAATTTTCATATTAGCTTCGTAAGCCTGTTGTCTAATTGTTTCGTATGTCATAAATTTTTCCTTTTTTAATAGCCACAGATGAACACAGATGGACACAGATGATGTTTCACGCTGATTTCGCAGATTTATTAGAAACAGGATGGGGAGGATTAGAATGATAAAAGATAATTTTAATATCCTCCTTATCCTTTTAATCCTGTTCCATTTAATCCGTGTGTATCTGTGTGTATCTGTGGCTTATTAAATTATAAATTTTCAACCAATGCTTTTTCGGCTGGTAAGTTTTTCATATAGCGTTCGAAGAAGATGTTGAATGAATCAACTAAATCTTTTTCAGCAGCTGCAGTTGTAATTTTTGCCGAACCAAATACTTCTTTTGCAAGGAAGTCGCCAAGTGGTGCATTATTTTTATTTGCACAGTAAGCAGCCAAAATTGCCATTCCCCATGGTCCACCTTCACCGGCAGTTTCCATTGCGCTAACGGCACATTTCATTGCAGCGGCCATATATTTTAATCCGGCTTCTGTTTTGAAATAACCGCCAGCACCTGTCATGCTTTCTACTGGAACTCCTTCTTCGTAAAGAATGTTCATTCCGGCACGTAAAGCTCCAAGAGAAGCAAACATCTGTGTACGCATAAAGTTTGCAATTGTAAAGTTTGCATTTTCTGCGCGGGCAAAAAGTGGACGACCTGAATTAAATCCTGTTACAGTTTCGCCAGAAAGATAGTTGTAAGCAAGAAGTCCGCCACAGTCTTTATCTGCTTCGAGTGATTTTGTAATTAATTTATCGTAGTAATTGCCAATTGAAACGTCATTTCCAGGAACAAGTGTATCTACAACTTCTTTGAAAAGATTTACCCAGTAGTTATGTTCGCCAGTACAGTTGTTACAGTGAACCATTGCAACAGGATATCCGTCTGGAGTTGTTACAACGTCGATAATTCCAGGATAAACTTTCTTCAAGTCTTTTTCCAAAACTACCATGCTGAATACAGAAGTTCCGGCTGAAATATTTCCAGTTTTTGCTTTTACAGAATTTGTTGCAACCATACCAGTTCCGGCATCACCTTCTGGAGGACAGAATGGAATACCAGATGTAAGGTCTCCTGTTGGGTCTAAAAATTTTGCACCATCATCAGTTAATGTTCCGGCATTTTCTCCGGCCATTAAAACTTCTGGGAAAACTGATGATAATTTGAAATTATATTTTGTTAGTTCTGGAAGAGATTCGAATTTTTTAACGAAGTCTGGATTGTAAGCAGCAGATTTACCATCACTAGAAAGTAATACAGGGAACATACCTGAAGCATCACCAACTCCAATTACTTTTTGACCAGTAAGTTTATAATGAATATAAGCTGCCAATGTATATACATTCTGTATTTTTGAAACATGTTCTTCTTTATTTAAAAGTGCCTGATAAAAATGTGAAACTGACCATCTTTCTGGAACAGGGTAGTTGAATAAATCACTAAGTTTTTTAGAAGCTTCTCCTGTGATTGTGTTACGCCATGTTCTAAATGGAACTAAAAGATTATCATCTTTATCAAAAGCAAGATAACCGTGCATCATTGCAGAAATACCACCAGCACGGAATTTTGTAAGTTTAACACCATA
>CALAUH010000227.1 GCA_937892225.1 uncultured Treponema sp. | reverse complement strand
AAAAACCAACATATAATTTAAAAACAAATATTTTTGATAAAAAACTTGATAAAATGCTGCAGGCTGCAAGATGGTACACAAAATATATAAATCACGAAGAAATAAATATTTTTTTAGCAAAAGAGGATAATGAAATAAATATATGATTCCATTAAATATTAAAGATTCAACAGAAAATTTAAAATTATCATATACTTTTTCTTCGAAAGAAATTGCACTTCTTGCAAAATATTTTAGAAATCATCAGGAAGATATTCCAAATGGTTTAGAAAATTTTTCAAAGGCATTGGAAGAATCAATATATAATTCATTATCTTTAGATGAAGTAAGGAAGTTCTTTTCATGAAAAAAATAATTAAAATCATCTTAATATCTTTAATTTCTCTTGTAATACTATCTGCAATAATTGTTTTTTCAGTAATTAAAAATCAGACAAGTCCTGTTTCAAAGGAAACTGATTGTCAGGAAATAAAATTCATCATTCCATATGGAAAAAATGCATATGAAATAACACAGAGCTTAAAAGAACAGGAATTAATTAAAAATCCAAAAATATTTTATTACTGTTTATTAAGACCTGCTTATTTAAAAATATTATTTCCAGGACAAAAAGTACCTTCAAATATTTCTTTTAAATCAGGTATTTACAGACTAAAACAGAATATGTCTTATGTTGATATAATCAATCTTTTCTGTCAGGGTAGTAAAGAATTTATAAAAGTTTCTATTCCAGAAGGATTAACAATTTCTAAAATCGGAACACTTTTAGAAGAAGAATATGTCTGTTCAAAAGATGATTTTTATAATATCTGTCATGACATAAATTTCTTAAAAGATTTTAATATCAATGAAAATTCTGCAGAAGGTTTTCTTTTCCCTGATACATATTATTTTGATTTCCAGATGGGCGGAAAACTTGCAGCTAAAAAAATGATTGATAACTTTTTTGAAAAGATTAAGACAATCGATAATTTAAAAGATAAAACTCCAGATGAAATTAAAGATACTTTGATTTTAGCTTCTGTTGTAGAAAGAGAATACAAACTTGAAGATGAAGCTCCATTAATAGCAAGTGTATTTTTAAATCGAATCAATAATAACGACGGATTATATTCCTGTGCAACAATTGAATATATCATCACAGAAATACAGGGAAAACCACACCCAGACAGAATCTTTGAAGAAGATTTAAAAATCGACAGTCCATACAATACTTATAAATGGCGCGGATTACCACCTGGACCAATTTCAAATCCAGGTTTAATTGCATTAAAAGCAGCAGCAAATCCTGCAGATACAGATTATTACTTTTTCCAGTTAGTTGATGAAGATATTGGTAAACATATATTTTCAAAAACCTTTACAGAGCATAAACAGAATCATCGTCTGTTACCTAAAAAATAATTATGCCAATAATTTCATCAGAAACAATTGATCAGGTTAATAACAGCTCAAACATTGTCGATATAGTCGGCGAATATACTCGTTTAACAAAAAAAGGTCCGAACGACTGGTGGGGATGCTGTCCATTTCATAATGAAAAAACCGGTTCATTTCATGTTGATGGTGACAAACGATTTTATTACTGTTTTGGATGCCATGCTTCTGGAAACGTCATAAAATTTATTCAGGAAATGGAAAAAATTTCCTTTGTAGAAGCTGTTCAGGTTATCGCTAAAAAAAGTGGAATTCCAGTTAAATATCAGGAAGGATATTCCCCAGATTTTAACAAAAAAGAAGACAACAAAAATGAAGAATACATTGAACTTTACGAAAGAACTGCATCAATGTTTCATTATATGTTAACTCAGACAGAGCAGGGAAAGTTCGCTTTAGACTATATAACAAAAAGAGGATTAACATTAGATACTCTCGAAAAATTTAAAATCGGATATTCTCCTGCAGACAGACGCTGGCTTAAAAAATTTCTGTTAGGTAAAAATTTCAGTGAAGATTTCTTAAATAATTCTGGACTTTTCAGTAAAAATTATAAAGACATCTGTGTATTC
>CALAUH010000226.1 GCA_937892225.1 uncultured Treponema sp. | reverse complement strand
TTAATAAACCAGGGAGCATACGGTTTCCACTTGCAGATTCTTTAGGGGAATAAGTTAAAAATGCAATATCACTTGGAGAACCATTTTCAGAATCTAAACTTAAAACAATTTCATCATAGTTTTTTGCTTTTTCAAAATTATTATTACGAATATCCAATATTTGATTTTGATTTTTATTATTAATACTTTGATAATGTTCCTTTGTTAATACTCTTTTAACTTTGTATTTAACTTCTTTTCCTTTACTTAAATCTGTAATTAATTTAGATAAATCTTTAGCTAGGATCTCTGGATTTGATCTAAACATTCCCAAAATAGGAATATTTTTAGGTTTTTCTTCATCTTTTTTACCTTTATTAGGAGAACAAATTCTTAATTTATTTTCTACTCTAGCAGATTGATAGTCTTCATCTAATTCAACAAAAGTATTACATAAACCTATAATAGTTTCAGTTGAACGATAATTAGTTCTTAAATTGATTTCCTTTGCATCAACATCAATTTTTTTTACCCTATCTCTAAAATTAGTAAATAAATCTACAGTAGCCCCTCTAAATCTATACAATGATTGATCATCATCTCCAACAACAGTAATATTTCCACCATTTGCTATAGCAGATTCAGTTATTTTAAAGTAGATACTTTCTTGAAGTAAGTTTGTATCTTGATATTCATCAACTAAAATTACTTTAATTTCATTTAAGAAAACATCAAGTTTTGAATTATTTAATCTATCTAAAAATTCCTTCTCTAACATTGGAAAATCATAAATATTTCTTGATTTTAACTCATCAATATAATCTCCAATAATTTTAAAAGTTAATTGTTTACCTTTTTCTTGAGGATTTATATTACATTTGTGCTGACCTGGAAATATCTACAAGCATGGCAAAAGCAATTGTTGCTTTATATGAACTGCTTCACGGTCAGCCTATTGATGAAAGGACGAAGGATTCAATTACAGGTAATCTTGGAAAGATACAGAGTGTTCTTAAAAATGTTCTTTCGACAAACAATCTTCTTAGATTGATTCGTGTGGCTAAAACTGACAAAGATTATATGCCTAAGAAAGGCCAGTATTTTCTTAACTCAAGGCAGAAGTATGCTGAATATCTTGAAGCAAGATTTATTGCAAACGAAAACCGTCTTAAGATTGAAATTAAGGACATAAACATTAATGCTGAAATGAGTGAACTTTTTGGTGACAAAGATGTTCTTACACTGACTGGCTATAATGAAGAAACAAACAAGCTCTTAAGGCAGAACAGTACTTTTGCATTCAACTGGATTATTCCAATGAATATAATCAAATCGTTTGTAAATTACTTTTACAGTGAAAAGGTAAAGAGTCTTTTAAACGATATTGTTATTGAAGGTTTCTTTAACAACCCTACATACAAGACTGATTTTTCTTCGGCTGTATATGTATGTAATGATGCTGCAGAACGTATGGAAGAATTTGAAAAGAAATTCATGCGAGGCGGTCCGTTTGACCAGGCACTTATTTCCGGTCTTATTCGCGATGCACATAAGGACAACGATTTTGTTGCAAAGCTTAAGGATCTTGTTGAAACAATAAACAATACTGCAAAGACAATATAAAACTCATTTTCAATGTCTTTTATTATTGGTTTGTACTGATTGGTGAAGTTCTTGCTGATTCAAAAAAGCCTACTCCGGACATTATAAGTAACTTAAGGATGCTTTTTACTTCTTCAAGAAATCATGACAGTGCTTCTGCACTTGAACAGCAGCATGGTCAGTGGAAATTATTCCTTGAAATAATGAAGAACTATGCAATAATCGGCAGTCTTGAAAACAAAGAGTAATATGAAT
>CALAUH010000225.1 GCA_937892225.1 uncultured Treponema sp. | reverse complement strand
TGTGTAAGTTTGATGCATTAAATAAATAAGGATTACGCAATAAGTTTTTGGAGATAAATTATGGTAAAAAATATAATGATAGTTGGTGTTGGTGGCCAGGGAGCCATATTGGCAAGTAAAACTCTTGGACAGGTATTGCTTGATGCCGGATACGATGTAAAAGTCAGTGAAGTTCATGGAATGAGTCAGAGAGGCGGTTCCGTTGTAACATACGTACGCTACGGCGATAAAGTTTTTTCACCAATTGTAGATAAAGGAGCAGCAGATTTCATTGTTTCTTTTGAAATGCTCGAAGCTGCTCGTTATGTCGAATATCTTAAAAAAGACGGACAGATTGTTGTAAATACACAGCAGATTGATCCAATGCCTGTAATTACTGGTGCTGCAAAATATCCAGAAAAACTTGATGAAAAAATGCAGAAAATGGGAATCAAAGTTGATGCCGTAGACTGCTTAAAACTTGCCCAGCAGGCAGGAACTGCTAAATCTGTAAACATCGTCTTAATGGGACGACTTTCAAAATATATGGATTTTTCAGAAGATGCATGGTTACGCGCAATTGAAAAGCTTGTAAAACCTCAGTTTCTTGAAATGAATAAAAAAGCCTTTGCTTTAGGAAGAGCATAAGGAGTTTTTTTTTAAATGAAACCCATTTTCTTATTTCTTACAATTTCAATTCTTTTTATCTCTTGTAACACAACAAGCATAGAAAAAAATCATGACAGAAATTTAACACTGTTGAAAGAATCTAATGCTTATTGCGAAGAAAACGAGTCTCTTCCTTTCTGCATTCAACTTGATGAAACTCGTGCGGAAGAAATAAGAACTTTTTTCAAGGAAGAAACATCACTTGATTTATATTCAATTTCGAATTCCGAAAAAACAACATGGGAAAAAGCATATGAAATTGCAGTTTTTGCTGCATCAATACCGCATAACAATCAACAAATACAACCTTCTAACAGGGATTCGATAACTTTATGGAACTATTTTAAGGAAACCCCTTCTGGATTCAATTGCCGTTTACATTCAATTCTTCTTAGTGAATTACTTTTTGCCGCAGGAATTCAAAATAGATTTATTACATGCCTTCCTGCAGATCCTGATGATCCGGACTGCCATGTTGTTAATATCGTTTGGCTTCCGGAATTAAACAAATGGGCAATGATTGATTCTGACATGCAGGAATATTGGATAGACAGCGAAGGCATTCCTATGTCTTTAGAAGAAATGAGAAACAGTTTGATAAATAATACAGAGCATTCCATCATAACTTTTTCGCTAAATGAACAATTTAAAAAATACCTTGAAGCATATTGGGCAAAAAATCTTTATTATTTTGAATGCCACTCAACCTATGCCTACAGTATTGAAGGAAAAGAATCAAAAGAATTAACCATAGAAGATTATTACATTGCATTAATCCCCCCAACTTTCCAAAATCACTCAAACAATGCCAATATATATACCAGCGATTCTCAAAAATTCTGGTCAAAACCTCCTAAAAACTAGCATTCTTTTTTTTCCAGTTTTTACCTCTGTCCCCTTGTCACATTTTCTAATAAATGCTCTGTCCCCTTGTCATAAAAATTGTTTGTTTTTTTTAAACTTATGCTTTAGAATACTTATTGGAGTTCTACGATATACGGAGGTCTTAGTTGTTTCAGAAATTTTGTTCTATTTTTCATAAATTACAGAAAAAACAACACGAAAAACTCTCCCTTTCGAAAGAACAGACATTAAAAATTGCTGAGCAGAACAACAACAATTCATTTATTCTTTGCATGTTGTTTTTTCAATTGAAATAATAAAAACCATTATTGTTTTCATTAAGTATCACGGCTATAACAAAGATGAAAATTTTGTATACAGTTATCTTTTTT
>CALAUH010000224.1 GCA_937892225.1 uncultured Treponema sp. | reverse complement strand
CCCGCTCTTCTCCAGCAGGACCACGTCCTGGCCCAGTTCGCCCAGACGGCAGGCTGCGCTGAAGCCGCCGATGCCGCCGCCCACGACCACTGCGTCGCAGGTCACGGTCTCTACGATCTCGTCGGCCTTCGGGGGCTCGGGAGGAACCTGCAAACTCCATTTTGCATTTTCTTTTGTCGTTGCTTCGTACATAATTTTCTCCTTTTATTAAACTGCAAATTAAAAACCGATTGCAATTTTGTATACAATCTTCACCTTTTTCAATTTCGTTCCATTCTTCTTCTGTGCCGTTGTAGTAAACATCTACTTCATTACAGTCTTTAAAAAGTTCCCGTCCAAGTTTTTTTATACTGCGCGGTATTTGTATTTCTGTTATTTTTTTACAACCTGCAAACGCTTCATCAAATATTTCAGTCACATAATCTGGAACTGTAATTACTCCCGTTGCTTCTGGACTGCAATAATCAAGGGCATCTCCTTCGAATGAAAACCATTTTGTAGCAGGATTAAGAGATTTAAGTTCACCTAGTATTCCATCTGTACAGATAATTTTGCGTCTTTTCATAGAACCTAAATCTGCATTTTTTGCAATTTCATTCCATTTTTCCATTGTTCCGTTGTAATGTATTTCAAGTTCACTACATAGCCAGAATGCACTACCCACAGATTTTATGGAAGAAGGTAGAAAAACTTTACAAAGCGAAGTAGATGTGAACATTCCATCACTAAGCTTTACAATTCCTTCTGGAAATTTGATTTGTTCTAAGTGGCGACACCCATAGAAAGTATTTTTTTCAAATTCTATAGGGGCTGTTCTTTCTTCAAAAATAACTTCTTTTAAATTTTTACAACCAAAAAAAGCACCCTTGCCTATTTTTATAACGGATGCAGGAATCTTTATTTTTTCAAGCATCATGTCAGAATCATAGGCATAATTTTCGACTGTCGTTTTACTGATAACGAACGGATTCAATTTTATCATGCCTCGTTAAGCTCCTTAATTTTTACGTACACTGTTTCATCAGCAACCACAACTTCTCCTGTAGCAATCAAAACATTGTCTTTATACACAAACACTGGTTCATACCACATCTGTTCAAATTCGATTACAGAACCTTCTCCGTATCCTGAAATTTCCTCAGCAGTTGAACTAGCCCAGCCAACCAAAACACGCGTGTTGTAAAAAGCATCGTCAGAAGCTGCAGTATTATTCTGACCACTCTGCTCAGAAAGAACTATGCCTTTATTGTCATTAATCAAGACAGCTGTTCCTTTCCATGATTTCTTATCATCAACATTTATTGCCTGTGATAGTGAATTTAAATCAATATGTTTAAGATTGCTCACATTTATTGTTACGATACTTCTACCATATTTCGTAGCAAGTGCTTTTACAAATGATGATTTTCCAGTACCTGGAGCTCCGTATAAAAGAATTCCTGTTTTATAAAGAATCTGTCTCTGTTTGTAAAAATCTTTATTTGAATTAAATCTGTCAATATGATTGCAAACATCTTCTGCTTCATTATTACTAAAGAATAATGTTTCAATATTACGTGGTTCCATTGGTGAATAGAGTACATGAAGTGATTCACCATCTTCATCTCCATATCTACCACCACGAGCATCAATCATGTATATACCGAGAGCACGGTTATTATTGATTCTTTTGATGATATTTTCTATCTCTGTTTCGAACTTCTTGTACTCTGGTCCAAATATGTATATGTACATATCCGAATCATCTATATTATTATATGTAAAATATCTATCTTCTATTTTACCAAGTTTATTACCTGTAGCAACATACATAAAAGTATTTTTTGACAGTCTTGTTATAAACATCTGGTTATAGAGTCTTCCCTCATTATTACTGTTAAGAGAAGCATGATGTTCAAATTTCTTATCATATTTTTTGATAAACTTATTTGTTATATTTTCAATAAGTTTAGCATCACGATTTTCAACAAACGAATACTCTTTTCCGAGTGCAGATTTTACTGCGTTTGAAAGATATCCAATAGCAGCATCCTGTGCTCTTGTCATAACCGTGTTAACTGCAGCCAATACCCTTGATGGCATTACTGTTGATTTCAAAATCTCTCGTGTTTTCATAGAATTTTTTCCTCCGTTTTTTAATATTAATAAATTTTCTATATAAGAAGTACTATATCGACCAGTAGAGTCCACCACACTCATATTGCCATATCTTGA
>CALAUH010000223.1 GCA_937892225.1 uncultured Treponema sp. | reverse complement strand
GTACAATTCAGTCTGGTCTCCGCATGTATTTAAAAGAAGAAGAGTTGCTCGGAAAACATGTAATCATTGCTGAAAACCTTGCTCCACGTACAATGCGCGGAGTTGAAAGCCGTGGTATGTTGCTTGCAGGTGACTACAAAGATGGCGATAAAGACTGCGTTGAAGTTTTGGATGCAGGCTGGGCTGCTCCAGGCACTAAAGTTGTTCTTGAAGGCGCAGATGTAAATGCAACAAAAACTGCACAGATTACAGGTGACGATTTCTTTAGCGTTGCAATTGAAGCAAAAGACGGATTTGTTCAGATTGCTGGTAAAAAACTTCTTGCTGACGGAAAAGAAATTAAAACTGCAAAAGCTTTGAATTCTGAAATCGGCTAATTAAAAAACTTTCTGATAAATTAGATATTTTCATTGAAATCCACCCATAATTCTTGTATACTATACATATGGGTGGTTTTTTAAATTCTCTTAATCAGGAACAAAAAGACGCAGTTACTTCTACAGAAGGTTTTATCCGTGTTATTGCGGGTGCAGGTTCTGGAAAAACAAGGGCGTTAACATACCGTTTTGCATATCTTGTAAATGAAATAGGCATTCTTCCATCTAATATTCTTTGTGTAACTTTTACAAATAAAGCTGCAAATGAAATGCGTTCCAGAATCAGAAAGCTTACAGGTGATAATGATACTGGTTACATTTCGACTTTCCATGGTTTTTGTGTAAGTATTCTTCAGGAAGATTCAAACGCTGTAAACTATCCAAAATCATTTTTAGTTTTAGATAATTCTGATATTGATGCGATGCTTCAAATAATTTATGAAGAACGCGGACTTACTTTACAACAGATGACATTCAGTCATGCACGAGACATGATTGAAATGAAAAAACTGTTTGAAATTCCAGATTATTACAAAGATATGATTTGTATGTCACTTGAGCAGATTCATGAAAAATATTTGAATGCAAAAAAAGTTGATGACATCATCTTTTATGGTTATCTGTATCAGGAAAAAAAATGCTTTGGACTTGATTATAATGATTTGTTGAAATTCTCAATGTATATTTTTCAGGAAAATCCCGAAATCCGTTTAAAATGGCAGGAACGACTTGAGTATATAATGATAGATGAATTTCAGGATATTGATTTAATTCAGTATCAGCTGATGGAAATCCTTTGTGATTATCATAAAAATCTTTTTGTGGTAGGAGATCCTGATCAGACAATTTATACATGGCGCGGTGCAAACGTTAAATATCTGCTGGATTTTGATAAAGTTTTTCCAGATGTAAAAACAATTATGATGATGAAAAATTATCGTTCAACACCAGAAATTGTTCATGTTTCAAATTCCTTGATTGGTAAAAATAAAAATCGAATTGAAAAAGATTTAATTCCTACAAGAAGTTCGCAAAATAAGCCTGTTTATTATCACGGAAAAACTCCAGAAGAAGAAGCAAATTTTATAGCAGACGAAATTAATCATCTTAAAGAAAAAGGCATTGAGCCATATGATATTGCAATTTTATACAGGGCACATTATATCAGCCGAACGATTGAAGAAGTTTTTCAAAAAAGAAATTTATCATACACACTTTTTTCAGGACTTCCATTTTTTGAACGAATGGAAATAAAAGATTCACTTTCGTATTTAAGAATGATTGCTTACAAAGATGATTTATCTTTTATGAGGATTGTAAATACACCAAAAAGAAACATTGGTGAACGACGAATGAAATATTTAAAAGATTACGTTCAGGTAAAAGGCGGAACTCTGTGGAATGCCTTAAAAGTCTGTCAGGATGATGAAATTTTTACTAATACAAAAGTAAAAGACTTTATTGCACTAATAGAAAAATATTCTGAATGTTATTCAAAAATGCAGATTTCTGAACTTTTTAGTCACGTTATGAATGAATCAGGATATGAACTTGCTTTAAGAACAGAAGGCGGTCAGGAAAGACTGGATAATCTTGCAGAATTGAAACAATCAATCTATGAATATGAAACTTCATGTGGAGAAGAGTGTAATCTTGAAAATTATTTATCTCATGTAGCATTATTTACAAATTCAGATTTAGAGGTAAATAAAGAATGTGTAAGGATGATGACAATTCATACTGCAAAAGGATTGGAATTTCGGGCAGTTTTTATAGTCGGAATGAATGAAAATATGTTTCCAAGTAAAAAAGTTGATTCACAAGCGGGTATGGAAGAAGAAAGAAGACTTGCTTTTGTTGCATTTACACGTTCGCAAGATTATATGTATTTGACCGAAGCAGAAGGAAATTCACAGGGATTTGGATTTAGATTTCCGTCCAGATTTATTTTTGATGTAGAAAAAAAACTTCTTGATTATAAAGTAGAATTACCAGAAAATTTAGTAAAAAATACCAAAAGATATATTGAAGATGTAAATCTAAAACTTTCAAAACTAAGCGGACTTGCAGGATTAAAAAACGGCGACATAGTTGAACACAGTATTTTAGGTACTGGCGAAATTATAGAAATTGATACAATCAAACATACCTATTTAATTAAATTCGAAAATATTTCAACTCCACGAAAAATGAGTTTTAAAGCACCGTTAGTAAAAAAATCTTAAAAAACTGCGTTATTTTTCACATTAAAACTATATTATTAATATGAATATAGTAATAAAAAAATATGATTTAAATCATTTTTGTGTTGGATTTTCTGGCGGATTCAACTTGCAGATTTTAGAAGCCGTTCGAACTGTAAAAGGACGATTTTATAATGATGTTTTACATTTATGGATAATTCCAGATACAAAAGAATGTATTAATCAGCTGATGGAAAATCTTTTTGTTACAGGATTATTTTGTATTGAAGAAAGTATAAAATCAGAAAATTATTTATTAAATGAAATTAGGATTGATAAAAAAACTGATATATTAAAAATGATTGAGCTGATGAAGACAAAAAATTACAGCCATCATACAATAACAAATTATTCAAAATGGATAGAAGATTTTATAGAAAAAAATCCGACATACAATGAAAACTATACGCAAAAAAGAATTAATACATATCTTACTAAACTTGCAGTTGAACAGAAAGTAAGTCCAAGTACACAGAACCAGGCTTTGGCAGCATTGTTATTTTATTTTAGATTTGTAAAAAATGAAAATCCAATCATGCTTGCTGATGTAATACATGCAAAATCTAAACCAAAAATACCAGTTGTTTTTAGTAGAGAAGAAGTTGTAAAAGTAATAAATCTTTTAGAAGGCCAGAAAAAACTTGCGGCAAAATTATTGTATGGAACAGGAATGAGACTGCATGAATGTATGAGTCTACGAATTTTAGATATTGATTTTGAACGAAATGAAATTACAATCAGAAACGGTAAAGGTGCAAAAGACCGGTGTGTAATGTTACCACAAAAATTAAAGACGGAATTAAAAGAACATATTCAAAGAGTTTCAGAAATTCATGAAAATGATTTAAAAGAAGGCTGGGGGAAAGTAGAACTTCCATATCAGCAGCTTGAAAGAAAGTCTCCCCAATTGGCAAAATCTTTAATGTGGCAGTGGCTTTTTCCTCAAAAAAACAGATGGAAAAATCTTCAAACCGGGCAGGAAGGACGCTATCATATGGATGATTCTTTGATGCAGCGTGCCGTAAAAAATGCGATTTTGGAAGCCGGTATAAATAAAAATGCCAGCTGTCATACATTCAGGCATAGTTTTGCAACTCATATTTTAGAAAATGGTTATGATATTAGAACCGTCCAGGAAATCTTAGGTCATACTGACATCAAAACCACAATGATTTATACGCACGTTTTAAACAAAGGTCCCAGTGGTGTTATTAGTCCTTTTGACAGGTTATAAATATATTTATCTTTTGGATTTTATATGGATACGGATAAAAATATTGCGTAATTCTTATTTGTAGGTATATAATGATTTTGACTTTATTTGATTTTATTTTTTTTAGACAAATTTGCAGGATAAAAAAAATATGAATGAAATGGAGAAAAAATGTTAGACGGACACGCCACTGGCGTGCTTAAGTGGTAAAAATGAATAGAATTAAGTATATAGATTATATTAATATTGCTTCAGCTGAAATAACGAATCCAAAATGGGAACAAACTAAACAGATTCTCGAAGTGAATACAGTTGAAAAAGAATCAAATGGATATAAAGTATATTCTGTATTAGAATTCGAAAATAAAGTATGTGTATATTTTAATATTAAAAATGAAGAATATTTCCTTCGTATAGATATAGATAAATTTACAAAAGAATATGAATATTCAACTTTGTCAAATTATAACCATTGTTATCTTTCTGTAATTTCTGAGACAAAAACCCTTTTTGAATTATCAGCATATACAAAATTAAAATACACAAACGGATATTCTAGGGGGGATAAAAGAATTCTGTTAAATGGGAAAAAGAAAATAGAAAAAGTAAGTTCCATGACTTTTGACCTTTTGGAGTTGAATTGTTATGAAACTGAAGATGCTATTGAAAAACTATTGGAAAAATTAGATGAAGATAAAAAAGGTATAAAAAACTTAATAATAAACAGTAATGCAATTATTCAAATCAGAAAAATTCAATATGTTTCAGGAAATGCAGGAGTTTGTTTTTCTGAGCAGTTAATCAAAAAGTTGAATGAGTATGAATTAGGAGTTGATATAGATACTTATATAGCTGGAAAAGCATTTATAAGTTAAAATATCGTAAGTTTGAAAAAGAACTCGTCTAACACTGTTTTCAAATCCGATTCGCAGACAAGCTGCGAACGGTTTAAAACCCTGTTATACGCACAGCCCACAGGGCTGGAAAATTGCAAAAGGAATATAAATGAAAA
>CALAUH010000222.1 GCA_937892225.1 uncultured Treponema sp. | reverse complement strand
TTTCCATTTACGTCTGCAATGTAGAACTGTGCTGTACCTTTAACAACTGCAAGGTTTGCAAGATGTTCAATTAAGTCTGCACGGTTTGCATAATAGTTTGCAGCTGTGTTTAGAGTTTGACCAGCATGAGCAATTTTTTGAGTATAAATTGTATCTTTAGTAATGTCCTGTGAAGCAAAGTTAGATGTTGAAATTTCTGTTGGCTTTTCGTTTGTTGCGTATACAGTAAAGTAATAGGCTTTTCCAACTTTGAGTGTAAGTGTAAGACCTGTCATCTTGTTTGTTTCAAGTGCATAATACGGGTCAATTACAAGTTTACCAGTCTGTCCTGCAACGTCCATGCTGCATTTTGCATCACCGTCAAGTTTTGCATGGAAACTTGCATCAAGTGAATAAGTGCTCAATGAAGTTTCAGAGTCTGCTGCCCATGCATCAGTAGAAGCTACAACCGAAAAATACAAATCCGGATTGTCTGGAATATATGCAATCTTCTTTTTCTGTTCAGGAGTTAATTCTTTTTTAGTTTTTAATAATACTGCCTTTTTCTTATCTTCATCATCTTTTTTAGCAGTATCTTTTTTTGCTGCTGTTTTCTTTGATTCAACAGTCTTTTTAGAAGCTGGTTCCTTTTTTACTGAAGCAGTATTTTTTTCAGCTAAAACTGCTTTTTTCTTTTCTGTTACTGCAACCTTTTTCTTTTCTTTAGGATGAGCTTTCTTATATTCAATTTTTGCTTTTATTTTAGAAACAAGTGATTTTATCCAGTCTTTAGTTACAGCAAAACCTTTTTTACAGACTTTTACAGTCCAGTCTTTTACAATTCTAAAAACTTTAATAATCCAGTCTTTTGCAATACCTGCAAATTTTTTAATATTCAGCCAAATCTTTTTAAAATCGAATTTCATAAATTTTCCAATTCCCTTCTAATCTATACAATATACTACATTTTTATACTTTTATACTAGTCAAGTTCTGATTCATGTTCATAATCAATAATATCTTCTGCACCTGAACTTAAATTTTCTGAATCTGTCTGTAAAGAATTAGCAACATCCTCTAACATTTTGCGTCGTTTTTCTGCTTCTTCTGCAAGACGTTTTTCTTCTGCAAGACGTGCTTCTTCTTCCTCTTTAAGTCTCTGAAGTCTTTCTTTTTCCTGGCGTTCTTTTTCTGCCTGTTCCTGTCTTGCAAGTTCTTCCTGGAATTTTCTATTTTCTTCTTCAAGTCTTGCTTTTTCTTCTGCAGCTTTTTTCTCTTCTTCTGCAAGTCTTATTTTTTCTTTTCTTAAAAGTCTTAAAATCTCTTCAATCTGTGGACGCTGCGGATCATTTGGTTCAAGCTGTAAATATTTTTCATAATCTTCTATACAGTTATCATAACTTTTTAACATTAAATAGGCATTTGCTCTGTTTAATAAAGCCTGTGTATAAAAAGGATCTGCAGAAATTGTAAGTGAATAACATTGTGCAGCTGATTGATAATCCTGCATTGCATAATATGAATTGCCCTGATTAAAAGAAAGAATCTTTTTATTTGTTCCAGAAACTTTTAATCCTTTAGCAAAAGCTTCTGTAGATTTTTTATATTCACCAATTTGAAAATAAGCAAGACCTAAATAATTATATGCATCTGCACTTGCTTTTTTTGATGTAATTTCTTTTTCAAGCTGAACAATTGCTTCTTTAGGATGATTTGATTTAAATAATTTTTCTCCTTCAGATTCTGCATATAAACATGAACAAATCAAAGAAAATAAAATTAATATTTTTAAGCCTTTTTTATTCAAAATCGTCTCCTTAAATTATAAATACATTTTCTTTTAATAAATAAAATTAATTATTTGACATAGTTACAATAATATAATAATCTATTTTATTATCGGTGACAAAAAATTTATACTAAAATTTTTTAATTTACGAGTTTTTCGAGGTTTTTAATGAGCACAACACTTATTGTGGTTTTCTGCATACTCGCTATTGTAATTATAACACTTTTATTAATTATTTTCAGAACTTTCTTATCACCACAAAAAGTTGATATGATTCCAAAAATGTTAAAACAAGGTAAAACTCAAACAGCAATTAAAACTGCAAAACAGATTATAAATAAAGACAGTAAAAATTACAAAGCACATTATTATTTAGGTAAAGCATATGTAAAAAATGAACAGTCTGAATTAGCAATGATGGAATATAAACTTGTTAATGACAATGCTGTTTTTAATAATGGAATAAATGAATTAGATTTCCGTAAAGAATATACACAGATGTTATTAAAACATAATCAAAATGCAGAAGCATTGAACAATTATCTTTTATTAACAAAACTTGAACCAAGAAATCCTGAAAACTTCTATAACTGCGGACGTTTATACGAAGAAAATAACAGACATGATATTGCATTAGGCTTTATGCAGAAAACAGTTGCATTAGATAAAAAACATGCAAAAGCTCATTCAGAATTAGGTCTTATTCTTTACAAAATGAAACAATTCGGTGAAGCAAGAAAAGAAATTGATTTATCTTTAAAACTCAGTCCAGAAACATATTCATCATATTATTATCTTGGAAAAATTCAGAAAGATTCAAAAGATATTCCTGCAGCAATTAAATCATTTGAAAAAGCACAAAGAGATCCAGATGTAAAACAAAAAGCAATCATTGAACACGGTGCTTGTTATATGCTTGTAAGCCGTTTTGATAATGCGATTATGGATTTTGAACGTGCAATTGATTTAGATAGAGAAAACAACAATTCAGAGACTTTATATGCCAGATATTTTCTTGCAAGCTGCTATGAAAAATTACGAAAAATTGATAAAGCCATTGAACAATGGGAACTCATTTATAAACGCAATAAAAACTTTAGAGACGTTACAGCTAAATTAACAGAATATAAAGATCTTCAGGCAAATGATTATTTAAAAGATTATCTTACATGCAGTAATGAAGAATTTGCTATTATCTGTAAAAATGCACTTGAAAAAGCAATGAAATTACAGACAATGTCTTTGGAACATAAAAAATGGGGATGCCAGTTACAGACAGTAGAAAAAAGTACAGAATCATGGATGTCTGTAAGAAAACAAATCATTTTTGTTAGATTTTATCGTGAACCTGAACCACTGGAAGAAATTGTTGTTCACGAATCACTTGATATTATGAAAGGTTTGAACAGTATAAAAGGTTATATTTTCTCAAGTTCAGATTTTTCAGCTTCAGCAAAACGATTTGCAGAAAACCGACCAATTGAATTATTAGATAAATCTAAACTAGAAAAATTATTAACCACAGCTGGCCAAAAATGAAAATCCTGTGCATATCAGATTTTGTAGATCCTTTAATCTATAGTCAGGAATTAAAAAATAATTTTCCTGATATAGATTTAATTTTATGCGCAGGTGACCTTCCTTTAGACTATATTGATTTTATAGTTTCAATACTAAATAAACCAACCTACTTTATCTTTGGAAATCATAATTTAAAGGGCTATAGTATTTATCATAAAAATGCAAAAAATCTTCCCGGACAAACTTCAGGAAAATATGCTACTCAAAATTATGGATATGGCGGAACTTATGCAGGATTTCAAGTTTTAAAAGAAAATTCTTTATTAATACAAGATAAAAACACTGGCAAACAACGCCCTCTTTTAATAGCAGGTGCCTCAGGTTCATATAAATATAACAAAGGATTAAATCAATATTCAGATTTTGAAATGAAGCTTCAATTATTAAAAATGGCACCTAAATTATTGATTAATAAATTAAAATATGGTACATATCTAGATATTTTTTTAACACATGCATCTCCACGTCATATTCATGATAAAGAAGATTTATGTCACCGAGGTTTTGAATGTTTCAACTGGTTTATGAAAAAATATAAACCACTCTATTTAGTCCACGGACATATTCATCTTTATGATATGCGAGAAGAACGTATAACAAAAATAAATGATACAACAGTTGTAAATGCATATGCACATTGTATCATCGAAATATAATCGAGGGGAAAAATGAATTACAGTTCACAGACAGAAGAAGATTTTTCTAAAGCAAGAAATAAAGCTTTATTTAACGAAATACAGCATTTTCTTTCGCCAGAAGAAGCTTCTTTAATTGCATTTAATGATGTTAAACAATTAATAAAACCTGTAAACGAAACTTATGTTGGTATGAAAGTAATACCAATTGAAAAAATAATCGGAAGCGAAGGAAGATATAATGATTTTGATAATCATTTCTTTCCAAAAAGTTCTTTCTTAAAAAACAGATGGGAACGTGTAGATTCCGCTGCAATTAATTCAATAGAATTACCACCAATCAAAGTTTATGAAATTTCAGATTTATATTTTGTAAGAGATGGAAATCATCGTGTATCAGTTGCAAAATCAAGAGGAATTGAATTTATTGATGCAGAAGTCGTTTCATTACAAAGTGAAATTAAACTTAGAAAACCAAATAATATGAATGACATTATTAAACAGATTATTAATTATGAAAAAACTGTTTTTTATAGTGAAACTTTTTTTGGTGATATAACAGATTACTGGTGTCTTGATTTTTCAACTGCAGGTAGATATGACGTAATTTATAATCATATTTTAACTCATAAATATTATATGAATCAAAACAAAGAAGAAGAAGTTTCTATGGAAGAAGCAATCTTATCCTGGTTCAATAATGTATATTTACCAATAGTTTCTTCCATCAGACAGAAAAAAATCCTAAAAAACTTTCCAAAACGTACTTTAGCAGATATGTATGTATGGATTGTTCGTTATTGGGATGAATTAAAACAGAAATTCGGTGAAAATATAAAAATTGATGATGCAGTAGTTACTTTTAATAAAACACATAAAATACCATTATACAAACGTTTTATTAATCAAGTTAAACGCATTATTTTAAGAAAAGCAATCTATAATACAACTTCTGATAATGATTTTAATGAAAATCTATAATGCATTTTAATTTTTTTAAAACTTGACTATGCAAAATTTCAATGTTAAAATCAAAAATTAGGAATAATAATATTATTTTACAAGGAGATGTTAGTGAATAATCTTGATTCTTTCTTTAGCGTACCTCTTCTAGCTGTATCTGGTTTAGCTATATTATTATTTATTTTCCTCTTAATCATAAAAATTAGAAATACTGCAAAAGCAAGTTTTATATTTTACTTTGTTCTTCTTTTTATTCCAGCTGGAGCATTAATAACATATTTTACAAAGGTTAATTTTTATTTTGCTGCAGGAATTTTTATTTCTGAATTTTTAGCATTGCCTTATCTGATTATAAAAGCTTTTGATAATCCAAAAAAACGTGAAGAAAAACGTGCTAAGAAACTTGCATCAGAACAATATTCTGCTTCAGAAAACAGTGAAGCTACAAAAGCGGCAGTTGCTGCAGTAGAAACTAAAAACAAAAAAGTAATTGACTTAAATAAAGATTTAGTTTCTCAGGTTTCTAACTTTTTCTCCAGAGAAAACAGTATGGAAAGTTTCCTGGAATACTGTAATAAACTCATTTCTGAAAAAATCAATGCTGATGGTTGTGTAATACTTATTGCAGATGATTATGAAGGAATGCTTGCTGTAAAATCACTTACAGGTACATTCCCTCCTCCATATAAATTACCAGATGATTTACCTCATAAACCAATCCGTGTTGAAACAAACTTGAGATTTGCTCAATTCCCACTTCAAAATAATGTTTTTGGTGATATTTATACTTCTAAAGAACCAGCTTTAATTACTGATTCAATAAGAGATCCTCGTATATTCCAAAATGGACCTGAAGATTTCTTAAAATGCGGAAGTTATATTTTTGCACCAATAAAATCAGAAGATAATATTTTAGGAATTGTTGCACTTGCAAGATTACCAGAAAAAGAAATTTTCAATAAAGAAGAATTTGAAACTGCAATCATTATGGCAGACGCTGTTTCTACAGCAATGAAACCACTTTACAGTTTCTTAGCATATGCAGAACATTCAGAATTAAGTAAAGACGGTATTATTGCATCTAAATATCAAAAAGATTTATTACCTGCAAAATTACCAGTTATTTCTGGAATACAAATCGGTTGTTTCTCAAATCCTTTGGAAACAGTCTGCGGTGATTTATATGATATAATTGCATCTAGAAAAGATCGCATTTCCTTTATAATGTCTGACGTTGCCGGTAAAGGTATGAATTCTTTAGTTGTAATGATAATGATTCGTGCAATTTTAAGACTTTCTGTAAATACAAATCAATCGGCAGCAACAATTCTTTCATGGGCAAACAGAGGAATCTGTAATGACAGTTCAAAAATTGATCATTTTGCCAGTGTTGCATTAATTAATTATGACAGCACTAAGAAAGAAGCACAAATAGCAACATGCGGTAATAATCCTGTATTTTTGTACAATTCTTTGGAACATTCGTTTAAACAAATTTCTAAACAAAGTGAACCAATGGGAGTAGAAAAAGAGACAGTTTATGCCGATATTAATATTAAGTTGAATTCTGGAGATATTTTAGTAACTTGTACAGATGGTTTACTTGAATCATTGAATGAAAATGGTGTACAATACTCTACTGAAAGTTTATCGAAAGTAATTTCAAAAAATTACAATGCAAATGCCAAAGATATTTCAAATAAAGTTAAAGATGATTTGAAATATTATTGTGGTAATGCACAACAATATGATGATCAAAGTCTACTTGTAATTAAAATACAATAAGCAAAGGAGCTTCTTTATGGAACTTAAAATACGTAAAAATGGTGATGTTTACATTATTGACGTAACTGGAGAAATGGATCTCTACAACTCCTACAAACTAAAAGAACTTGTTATGAAGATGTTGGAGAAAAATGTCAAGAATTTTGTAATCAATCTTGAACAGGTAGATTACATTGACTCATCTGGAATTGGAGCTTTAATTTATATTTGTTCTACAATTAAAAAAATGAACTTAAAGTTAGCTATTTCTAATATTCATGGTTCAGTAAAAAAGGTTATCGAACTTACAAAATTAATGGGATATTTCCCAATCGCTAACAGTGTAGAAGAAGCTCTATTAATGGTAAAAGAATAATTTTTTTACTTATCTTTTTGGAGGTCATAATTGGTTGCTGAATTAAAAGAACTTAGATCTGATGAAAATGATCCATTGTTCGATAAAACAAATATGCTCAAGAAGGAATTTCCTTCTGATTTTAGACAAATTCGTTATTTTACTTTATTAATAGTACAGTCTGCTCCAACAGAAATAAAAGAATTAAATCTTCTTGAACAGCAGATTAGTGAAGTAATCAAAAATGCTGTAAAACACGGAAATCACTGTGATATTAATAAAAAAGTAACAGTATGGTATTCATTCAGCCCTACTCATGCACATATTATTGTACAGGATGAAGGTGAAGGTTTTAAAGATTTAGAAAAATGGAATGAATTTAACAGAAAACGTTTGGAATGTCTTCATAACAATGATTTTATGGAACTTTCAAATTACGTTTCTTTTAGAACAAAAGAATCAGACAGTCAGGATGGTGGTAACGCCTTATTCGCTGCTCTTGAATATTGGAACGGTGGATTCGTTTATAACGGAAAAAGAAATGCCGTTGCAATGTTAAAAAAATACCAGCAGAAATTCCATGTTAATCACGATGGTGAATAATTAATATAATTTTAATAAAAAAACTCTAGTCCTTCGACTAGAGTTTTTTTTTACATTCTATGGAGGTGGGGAGAATTGAACTTACCTATTATTGATAATCCGTTAAAACAAATAGTCCGGTGGACTATTTGTTAGGATTTACCTTTCTTTTGGTTCATTTTACTTGTAAAATGCCGTAGGGATTCAATTCTCCTTATATAAAAAAACTCTAGCTTTACACTAGAGTTTTTTTACATTCTATGGAGGTGGGGAGAATTGAACTTACCTATTATTGATAATCCGTTAAAACAAATAGTCCGGTGGACTATTTGTTAGGATTTACCTTTCTTTTGGTTCATTTTACTTGTAAAATGCCGTAGGGATTCAATTCTCCTTATATAAAAAAACTCTAGCTTTACACTAGAGTTTTTTTTGCATTCTATGGAGGTGGGGAGAATTGAACTCCCGTCCGAAAAAGTAAACCAGGTACATCTACAGGTTTAGTTATGCGAGGTAATTGTCGGGAGCCGGTAGCAGCATAACAAGCGTCGCCTCCGTATTCTGATAAAAAGTCCCAAACATATTACAGAAACTATGTTCAGCAAGTCCCGATAGGTAAAAGACGTTCATCCGACGCGGAACAGAGCCAGATGAGGTCCTGCACGGCTACTTAAGCAGCGAGTGCTTCTGCTTCGAAAGAAGCTTCATCAGCTTCTTCTTCTTTTCTTGCGAAAATTGCAGTTATTTTTTTGTCAGTTTAAGGAACCTTCAGTCCTACTTGCAGTACAAGATTTCTCAATTCCGTCGAAACCGGTACACCCCCATTCGACAACCTTTACTAAATATAATATTAAAAAAATAATCCGTCAAGTTTTAAATTTAAACTTATAATTTAATTAAAATAAAAATCATTGACTTTATTAATTCCATAGTTTAGAGTTTAATTAATAATTAAATTAAGTTTTTTTATAGTAATTCCCTCGCATTTACTATTTATCCTTGCTCATTTATGGTTCAATTCTATATTATAGGATTGTTTTTTTTAATTACTATTTATATTTATGGAAAAATTAAATTTAGGACACTACTTTAAAAAGTATGCTTTTTTGTATCTGATTGCAGTGTTAGCTATGGCTTTAAGTACTTTACTGGACATGGCAGCACCTTTAATTGTGCAGCATATTGTTGATGACGTATTGATTGCACGTAATATGGATGTTTTGAATCTCTTTTTACTTGGAATTCTTGGCATTGGTGTTGGCCGATGTATTTTCCAGTATACAAAAGAATTTTTATGCGACTGGTGCGGAAGTAAAATTGCCACAGAAGTTCGCATTAATCTTTTTCAGAAGATTCAAAGTCTTTCTGCAAACTTTTTTGATGGTATAAATTCCGGTGAACTTTTATCTCGTGTAAAAGATGATGTTGACCGCATTTGGGAAATTGCCGCTTTTATGGGAATTTTAATTGCCGAAGTTGTAATCCGAACTGTAAGTGCAATGTTCTTTATGATTAGAATCAACTGGCAAATTTCATTAATTCCTATAATCGGTATGTTTGGAACTGCTGTAATTGCTGTTTTAATGGAAAAGAAACTCGATGTACTTTTTGGAAATTTGGCTCAGGAAAATTCAGAATTAAACAACTGTGCTACCGAAAATCTTGCGGGAGTTAGAACTGTAAAAGCTTTTGCCCGCGAAGGTTTTGAAATCAACAAATTTCATAAACACAATCAAAAATATTATGAAATCAACATTGATTTGAGCCGTGTTTTTGTAAAATATAATCCTATTATTCAGACAATTACACGTCTTTTGGCAGTTATAACTTTACTTTTAGGCGGATTATTCATCATAAAAGGAAATCCGTTTGGAGGAAAAGAGCTTTCAATTGGTGAACTGATGGCTTTAATGGGCTACGTTGGCGGAATTGTCTGGCCAATGGAAATGCTCGGCTGGCTTACAAACGGTCTTTCAAGTGCAAAAGCAAGTATTAAACGTCTGGACAAAATCTACGCAGAAATTCCAGATATTAATAACAATGCAAAAATTGATGAAAATGACCAGACTTTGTCTGATGCACTTTTTACTCCAGATGATTTAAGCGGTGAAATTACATTCGACCACGTAACTTACCGCGCTGGTGAACGAGACATACTTAAGGACGTAAGTTTTTCAATCGGTGCCGGTCAAACTCTTGGAATTATGGGTGCAACTGGTTCTGGTAAAACTACAATCATCAACCTTCTTAAACGTATGTACGATGTTACAGAAGGTTCAATCAAAATGGACGGTGTTGATATCCGCGAACTTCCATTACCAACCTTGCGAAAGTCAATTGCCTGTGTCATGCAGGATGTCTTCCTTTTTAGCGACACAATTGATGGTAATATTCGTCTTGGTGAACGTGAAATTATGACAGCGCCGGAAGTAAAAATGGCACTTAAAAAATCACATTCGTCTGAGTTCGTAGATAAGATGGAAGAAAAGGAACAGACAATTATTGGTGAACGTGGTGTTGGTTTAAGTGGCGGACAAAAACAGCGGCTTACAATTGCACGTGCACTTGCAAGAAAAACTCCGGTTTTAGTTCTTGATGATTCAACTTCTGCTTTGGACACCGAAACTGAACAGGAAATTCAACAGGTTTTAGCGGAACTTACAGGAATGACAAAAATTATCATTGGCCACCGCATCAGTTCGGTTCGCAAAGCTGATAAAATTATTGTTCTTGATAAAGGCCAGATTGTAGAAGAAGGAACTCACGAAGAGTTACTTAAAAAAGGCGGATTGTATAAAGAAACATACGATTCACAATATTAATAAAGAAATTGGGGTCATTGACAAAAAAATGGGGGCATTGAGCCTGTCGAAATGCCCCCATTCTTTGGTGGTTTCGACAAGCTCAACCACCACACACTTATATAAAAGGAAATAAAATGAACGGTTATAAAATAGATGAAAACACAGAGAAACAGTCAAAATTCTCTACCATGCCACGATTGTTCAAATATCTGTTTAAATACAAAGGACGAATTGCAATTGTATTTGGACTTATGGCAATTGGAACAATTGTAGATTTAGTAAACCCGCTTTTAAATGAACGGGCAATTGATAGATATATTATCCCAAAAGACCTTCCAGGATTAATCCGGATTGTAATAATTGGTGCTGTAATCAACCTGATTGCCGTAACTGCCATAAAAATCCGTATGTATTTAATGGCAAAAACAAGTAATAAAGTTATTCAGGATTTACGACAGGAATTATACGATCATATTCAGGGACTTGATTTAGCATTTTTTGATTCACGTCCAAGCGGTAAAATTCTTGCGCGAATTGTCGGAGATACAAACTCGCTTAAAGACATTATCGAAAACGCAATTACAACTTTGATTCCAAATCTTGTAACAGTTGTTGCCGTAATGGTAATTATGTTTGTAAAAAACTGGAAATTAGCCCTCGCCGCTTTGTGCAGTTTGCCATTTTTAATTGCAGGCGTTTTCCTAATTTCCGTGATGGCAGAAAAACACTGGCGAAAAAAGAGACAGAAATCTTCAAATGTAACTGCTTTTATCAATGAAGATTTATCTGGAATTAAAATTATCCAGAGTTTCCGTGCCGAAGATGAAACTTACAAAACTTTCCAGGATTTAGTCTGGGATGACCGTAAAGAATTTATCCGTGCTGTAAGATGGTGTGACGGTTTTGGTTCATGGATTGACCTTTGCTGGAGTATTGGAACAATGGCACTTTATCTTGTGGGAATTAAAATTCTTGGAATTGATAATGTTTCAATCGGTACATACATTGCATTTGGAAGTTACGTAGGAATGTTCTGGCAGCCGATTATGAACTTAAGTAACTTTTATAATCAGCTTGTAAATGCGGCAAGTGGTGCAGAACGTATTTTTGAAATTATTGATAATAAAGCTACAGTTGTAAGTCCAAAAGACGCACCAAAAATGCCTGCAATCACTGGAAATGTTGATTTTGAACAGGTAACTTTTGGTTATATTGCTGATGTTGATGTTCTTAAAAATGTTGATTTTTCGGTAAAAGCCGGAGAAACAATTGCTTTGGTTGGTCCTACTGGAGCTGGTAAATCGACAATCGTAAATCTTGTAAGCCGTTTTTATGATATTAAAGCTGGTGCAATTAAGATTGACGGTACAGATATCCGCAGTGTTGATTTGGAAAGTTTGCGTACCCAGATGGGAATTATGACTCAGGATAATTACATTTTCAGTGGTACAATCCGCGACAACATTATGTACGGAAAACTGGATGCAACCGAAGAAGAAATGATTGCCGCAGCAAAAGCAGTTCATGCTGATGACTTTATTAAAAATTTGGAAAACGGATATGATACAAAACTGACAGCGCGAGGGGGCGAACTTTCAAACGGTCAGAGACAGCTTGTGGCATTCGCGCGAACAATGCTTTCAAATCCACGAATTTTAATTTTGGATGAAGCAACTTCCAGCATTGATACAAAAACTGAATTACAGGTTCAGGCAGGAATTGCAAACATGCTCAAAGGCCGCACAAGTTTTGTAATTGCCCACCGACTTTCTACAATCCAGAATGCCGACCGCATTTTTGTAATCGACAAAGGTGGAATTATAGAAAGCGGAACTCCAAAAGAATTAATGGAAAAGAAAGGGGAATATTACAAATTACGCCAGGCACAGTTTGCGTAAGATTAAATCTTATCTACAGGAATATGATAAATACTTCCACAATTTCTGCAGATAATTTCCACTGGATCAGGTCCATTCTTTTTAATATCCTGGATCTGGTCCTTTGGTAATCTTTGCAAATAATTTAAATAAAATTGTTCATTACAAGGACAATCATAAATAATATCTCTTGAAATTGTTATAAGAGGTTTGAATTCTCTAAATAATCCAATTATTATATCTTGAGAATCAACTTCTTTTTCACTATACAGTAAACCAATACTTGGACATGCTTTAAATGCATTTTCGATTTTTTGTAAAAGAATTTCATCATCATATGATTCTTCTACATGACTGTCTACCTGGCTGCCTAATTTTGCAGTTCCACCAGTTTTTGGCATAATCTGAAGATACATTGCACCAGCACCGATTACCCTGCCCTTTTTATCAAATTGAATGCTTGAATTAAAAGCAGTATTTATTTGTTCTGACTGTGCAAAATAAGTAGCAAAATCCTTTGCAATATTTTCACCATCTACTTCTACAGTTGAATTTTGAGGATATTTATCATCTTTATGAACTCGAGAAAAAGTAATTGTTCCGTTACCTAAAAATGATGATAAATCCCAGTCTTCTAATGGTTTTGTAACTGGAATACTATCATTATATAAAAAACCACGAACATAGCCTGAAGAATCAGCTTCTACAGAATAACCGTTTTCTGGACCAGAACCTTCGTACTTGATGTTTGTATGCTCTTCATCTTTCATCATAGGAATTGTTAAAGCACTACATAAACAAGCCTGTCCTAAAATATAGGTTTCTAATATTCCTAAATTATGCTGAGCACGAATTTGATTTACAAAACGTGTACCATGAAAGAGTGCACCACGAACACGTCCTTCTGCCATTGTAAAAATATGTAATTTATCTTCTTCAAGAGAATTAATAAATTCTTT
Organism: uncultured Treponema sp.; assembly: GCA_937892225.1. Classification (GTDB taxonomy): domain Bacteria; phylum Spirochaetota; class Spirochaetia; order Treponematales; family Treponemataceae; genus Treponema_D. The sequence goes on along the minus strand of CALAUH010000222.1, from coordinate 12,279 downwards.
TAATTCATTATCTTTTATATCTGCTTTTAACATATAAATAATATAATGTAAAATCTTAAAAAAAAACAGTTATTTTGTAAAAATAATAACGTTCCAGGAAAGTGGTTTAATTTTAGTTGTAGCAATTCCCTTTTCTAAAACTATATTTTTATTATCAAATGGTTCAGCCCAGTCTTGTCCATATTCACTTTTCTTTTCAAGATCTTTATCATACATTTCTTTATGTGTTACTTTTGTATATCCTTCAAATCCTCTTATATCTAAATCTAAAGGATATTCTTCTTCAGGATTTCTATTAATTACAAAAACAGAAAGTGTATTTTTTTCTTTATTCCATGCACATGCTGTGTCTAGATAATTTACATCATTTTTACCAGTATATTGAGATGTATCATCAATTGCATAGCCAGGCATATCAAAAGTCGGACAATCTACACTCACCTGCATTGAAGTTCCATTTGCATATTCAAGTAACTGCATATAAGCATAACGAGATGCACAGTTCCATACATTGTCATGACTGGAAGCACAAAGAGCACCAAGACCATTTGTCATACAACCGATTTTAACTCTATCAGCATGACGCAATAATGCAAGTTGAATAGAAGCCATTGATAACAAATGAAGCATATCTCCACCAGGAAAAACTCTATCCGGCATATTATCTGGATCATGTAAAACATATTGTCTTTCTGGATCAAATTTGTAATGACTTCGCGCCATGTTATAAGGACCGTAACCAGGATTTAAAGGACTAAACGGTCTGTAAAAAGCACCATATTCATCAAAAGAAATATTTACTTTTTTAGGAGATCTGTGTTTTGCCTGAATATAATCAAGCATAGCAACTTCTGTATTAATAAAATCTTCATAATAAAGAGAGCCGCCCAAAAGAGAAAGTACATCACCTGGTTTTGCAGAATGATAATGATGTAATGCAAGATAATCTACTGTATCGTAACATTTATCCATTACTTTTGCTTCCCATTCAGGATAATGATCCATAAATGATGCAGAAGAAGCACAGGCAACTGTTTCTATAGTTGAATCAATCCATTTTAATGCTTTAGAAGCTTCATGACACAAAGTTCCATATCCTTCTGGATTTTTTTCCCATGAACCAAGCTGCCAGTGACCGTCCATTTCATTTCCAAGACACCATGTTTTTAAACCATATGGTTTTTTATGTCCGTTTTTTATTCTCAAATCTGACCAGTAAGTTCCACCAGGATGATTTGTATATTCTACACAATCCATTGCATCTTGAAGATTTCCAGTTCCAAAATTTAATGTATATATTGGAGAAGTTCCTATTTTTTCTGCCCATTGTAAATATTCATCATGTCCAACATCATTTGGAATGTACTGATACCATGCAGGATCAAGATGTTTTTTTCTATTTTCTTTTGGGCCGATTGAATCTTTCCATTGCCATGCAGAAACAAAATTTCCACCTGGTAAACGACATGCAGGCAGATTAGATGATTTTAACATATTGATTACATCAGTTCTAAACCCCTGTTCATCGGCAGAAGGATGTTTTGGATTATACATAAAACCATTTACCATATTTCCAATAGGTTCTAAAAATGCTGAAAAAAGACGATTTGAAATTTGACCGATTTTAAATTCCGGATGAACAGTGATTCTAGATTTACTCATAATAATTTCCTGATTTATAAAGAATAATTAATTATACTATATTAAAAAAATAATGATAGCAAATTGTGCTTATATTAATAACTTCTTTCTTTTAATTTATAGATTTATACAATTTTTATAAAAAACATTTGATATCATAAAAATATATTTTTATAAAGGAATTTATATGAACAAAATTGAAGAAAGAAAATCAACAAAAAGAATACAGTTTTTAGACAAAAACGGAAAACCCTTAACAAATGCAAAAATTGAATACAATCTTATTAATCATAAATTTTTATTTGGATGTGGCGGTTTTGAATTTTTAAAACTTTTTAATGATAAAGAAAATAAATCCAACTGGAAAGAAAGAACTGATATATGGCTTAATCTTTTTAATTACGCTACCCTTCCTTTTTACTGGGGCGGATTTGAAAAAGAAGAAGGTAAACCTGATACAGATACATTAATGAAGGCAGCAAAATATTTAAAAGAAAAAAATGTTACTGTAAAAGGACATCCTCTTTGCTGGCATACAGGTTGTGTTCCATGGTTAATGAATTACGACAATCCTACAATTCTAAAAAAACAAATTGAACGTATTCACAGAGAAGTATCTGAATTCAAAGGAATTATTGATATCTGGGATGTAATTAACGAAGTAGTAATCATGCCTGTTTATGATAAATATGACAATGCAATTACAAGAATCTGTAAAGATTTAGGACGTGTCGGTATTTGTAAAGAAGTTTTTGCAGCAGCCAAAAGATGTAATCAAACTGGAACTTTTTTAATAAATGATTTTAATCTTTCTCAAAGTTATGAAATATTAATAGACGGATGTCTAAATGCTGGTGTTCCAATTAATACAATTGGATTACAGACTCATCAACATCACGGAGTATTAGGTAAAGAAAAAATCGAAGAAATTTTAAGCAGATTTGAACATTTCGGATTACCAATTCATTTTACAGAAAACACTATTGTTGCAGGTCCAACTGTAGATCCAAAAATCATCGATTTACAAGATGCACATTATGAAGATGATGCTGCTACACCTGAATACGAAGCTTTCCAGGCAGAAGAACTGACAAAGATGTATAAATTATTATTTGAAGAACATCCTCTTGTAACTGCAATTTCAAACTGGGATTTTGGTGACGGAGCCTGGTTAAATGCACCAAGTGGTGTTATAAGAAGAGATAATAGTTTAAAACCATCTTATATTGCATTAGATAATTTAATTCATAAAGAATGGAATTCCAGCGGAAATATAACAACAGATAATTATGGTTTTGCAGAAATATCAGGTTTTAAAGGTGATTATAAAGCAACATTACCTGATGGAAATACTATTCAATTTAAGATTGATTAATCTTATAGTTTAACTTTATTAATAGCTATTCACTTAAACTCAACAATTCACTATAATTAAATAATTATAGACGGATTTATCCGTTTAAATATTTGGTGTCATATATATATAGAAAAGGAGATTATTATGGCTGACGAAAAATTACAAATCATTCGACACTCATGCGCACACGTAATGGCTGAGGCAATCAAACATCTTTATCCTGGAACAAAAATCGCAATTGGTCCTGCAATCGACAACGGATTCTACTACGATTTTGAATTCCCAACCGACACCAAATTCACCGAAACAGATTTTCCTGCTGTAGAAAAAGAAATGCGCAAAATTTTAGCTGGAAATCATGATTTTGTTCGTAAAGAAGTTTCTAAGGCAGAAGCTCTTAAACTTTTTGCAGATGAACCATACAAGGTAGAACTTATTAACGATTTGGAAGATGGTGCTACTATCACAACTTACGAACAGGACGGTTATTTAGACCTTTGTCGTGGTCCACACGTTGCAAATACAAAAGAAATTAACGGACAGGCTTTCAAACTTGAAAAAGTTGCCGGTGCTTACTGGCGTGGTGATTCTAATCGTCAGATGCTTACTCGTGTTTATGCAGTTTGTTTTGCAAAACCAAATGATCTTAAAGATTATATCAAAATGATGGAAGAAGCAGAAAAACGTGACCATCGTAAACTTGGTGTAGAAATGGATTTATTCCACTTAGACCCAGAAGACCCAGGTCAGATTTTCTGGCATCCAAATGGATGGACAATTTATACAACAATGCAGGATTATATGCGCAAAATGGTACGCCGTGACGGATACCAGGAAGTTAATACACCTGCAATTATGCCACGTACTTTGTGGGAACGTTCTGGTCACTGGGGACATTACCAGCAGAATATGTTCATTACAGAATCTGAAAAACGCTTGTTTGCAATTAAACCAATGAACTGTCCTGGAGCTTTGGAAATTTTCAAGAGCCGTCAGCGTTCATATAAAGACTTACCTCTTCGTTTGGCTGAATTTGGTCACGATGTTCGTAATGAACCATCTGGAACTTTACATGGTGTAATGCGTGTTCGCGGATTCGTTCAGGATGATGCACATATTCTTTGTACAGAAGAAATGATTGGTCCAGAAGTAGCAAAATTCTGTAAACTTTTAAAAAATGTTTATCATGACTTTGGTTTTGATGACCTTGTAGTAAAATTCTCAACAATGCCAGAAGATCACGTTGGAGATTTGGCAACTTGGGAACGTGCAGAAAAAGCTTTGGCAGATGCATGTACTTCAGCAGGATTAACTTATGAAATCCAGCCTGGCGAAGGTGCTTTCTATGGTCCAAAACTTGAATTTAAACTTTATGACTGTATCGGCCGTGAATGGCAGTGCGGTACAATTCAGGTAGACTATCAGCTTCCTTCTGCAGAACGTCTTGATGCTACATATATTGGTGCAGATAACCAGAAACATCATCCAGTTATGCTTCACCGCGCAATATTGGGAAGTTTTGAACGCTTCTTAGGTATTTTAATTGAAAACTTTGCCGGAGCTTTCCCAACATGGCTTGCTTTTGAACAGGTTGCAGTTGTTCCAGTTTCATCTGAATTTGATGATTATGCAAAACAGATTAATGAAACTTTAATTGCACACGATATCCGCTCAAATGCTTACCTTAGTGATGAAAATATGAAGGCAAAAATCAAGAATATTTCTATGGAACACAGAACTCCATATATTCTTGTTGTTGGAGAAAAAGAAAAAGCTGATGGTACAGTTTGTGTACGTTACCGCTTCTCTAGTCAAAAACCACAGGAAACAATGAAACTTGAAGATTTTGTTTCATACGTAGAAAAGAAAATTTCAGAAAAAGGAACTGGAATTTAATTAAGTTTTTAATTTTTTATTAATAATAAGGGCTGTCTATATAAATCTTCTTTTAAATTTATTAGGCAGCCTATTTTTTTAAATGGAGAAATTTATGAAAAAATACATTTTAATCACTTTATTATCTTTATCTTTTATAAATTTATTTATTTCTTGTGATGATGAAGATTTTAATCTTGCTAATTTATTTAAGAAAAAACAAGAAACTGAAACCGTTCAAGAAGATATTAAAATAATTGAAGAAAAAGAAATTAAATATTATTCAATTGGCGAATATAGAGATATAAATCCAAATGAAATACAACCATTATATTCAGATATTCCTAATGAAATACCTGTAGAAAATTCAACAGATGATATAATCATAGCAAAACCTGAGATTTTAAAAGAAATAGAATGTGGATTTGGTGAAAATCAATTATTTTATAAAGTTGATTTTAAGAATCCTGATTTCATGAATATTCCAAGAGGTCCGGCATTAACTAAAACTGGAAAATTAGTTTTTTATTACGAAAAAGATTCTTCTTATATTTATAATTTTGAAGATAATAACTGGTCTTCTGAACAAATTTCTGATGATTATTTATATGGTAAAGAAAAATATTTTATTATTTCAAATCAAAATGGATTTAAAAATTCTATAGATAAAAAGTATTTTAATTTATTAAACATCGATTTTTCAAAATTTCCAGAAAACATCAATGAAAATGATTTAGTTTACGATGTTCCTTTTGGAATTGTTGTTGAACGTTATAATCAAAATGTTTTTGAAAAAGTATTTGCTTATGATTTTACTGATATAAAAAATCCAGCATATTATAATACAGATAAAATTAATGAATGGCTTTCTGCACAGGAAGATAATTTTTCTTATAAAAATAATTGTCTTTATAAAAATGAACAGCCCTGGTCTGTAAAACCTACAAATATAAATGGAAAATTCATTGGTAAATTAAAAAGCGGTCATAATATAATTAAAGATGAAAACAAATTAATCATAACAAATGGAAATTCTCAAGTTGAAAAACAATTATTATTAACCTGGGAATATACAGCAAATGCAGATTTACAAAACGGATACAGACCAGATACCTATAGTCTTGGACCTTGGGGAGAAATCTACTGTTTAATCGGACCACGTTATTATGAACAGGATTTTGATTATAAACAGAATTTAAAATCACAATTAGCACTTATTAGAAATCATCTTAAATATTTTGGAATTACTCTTTTTAATAAAACCGTTTTATATTCCCAACCAAATTTAGTTTCTAAAGTTATAAACAGTTATGATAAAGATACAGGTTTTTCTATTTTAGGATTTACAGAAAGTGATGAAAAATTATTTGTAAATGTAAGACTTTTAGATGGAACAACAGGTTATTTTATTGCAGATGAAATTAAAGATTTATATGAAGGAAATGAAAATATATTCCCTTCTTCGAATAAATCACCATGGAACTATGTTTTAAAAGATAATTCAACTGCACCAGAATTTTTTAAATATAAAGAAATTGAAGGTCAAAATGGTAATTTAATAATTACAGGCTATAAAGATAATATTCCTTCCGATGTCATTATACCTTCAGAAATAAATGGTAAAAAAATTGCTGCTTTAAGTGATAATGTTTTTGAAAATAGTAAAATTATTTCTATTACATTACCAGATACTATTTCAGAAATACCTGTTAATGCTTTTTATAATTGTTCACAATTAAAATCAATAAATATGGGAAATTCAATTAAAGTAATAAGTTCAAATGCTTTTGAAAACTGTACTTCTTTAAATGAAATAAAATTTTCAAAAAAATTAGAAAAAATCTGTACTGGAAGTTTTAAAAATTGTAAAAATCTAAAAGAAATAAATCTTGAAAAAAATCAAACAAAAGATAATTTGATTTTAGATGCAGCATCATTTGAAGATTGTTCCTTATTACATATAATAAATCTACCTGATAATACTAAAATTGCTGAAAATGCATTCTTACACTGCTCTTCTATTGCACCAGAATTGTTAAATTCTATTAAAGAAAAAATGTATTATCATGATTAAAAAAAAGAAAAAAAAATAAAAAAAAGTTGAATTTTTATGTTTTAGTTATTGACATGAATTCTTCTTTTTGATATATTATAAACATCAATTCAATTGATACGGGCAGTTAGCTCAGCTGGTACGAGCGTCTGGTTTACACCCAGAATGTCGGGAGTTCGATCCTCTCACTGCCCACTATATTTTGTTATAATACAAATAATTAGATTGAAATAACTTATTGCTTGATTTTGTTGAAAAACAAGGTTTAGTAATAAGTTATGCTTGTTTAACACAATGATATAAGCAAAAATATCATTTGTCAAGCACTAAAAATAATTATTTTAAATTATGATAAATTGTGCTAAATTAAATTAAATTTATTATTTAAATATGATATATTTAATTTAAGATGAGTTTTAAAAGAAATTTAAAAATTGAACTGTTCTACAACGGTATGACTCTCAAAGAGCTTGCAGGCAAAGTTGGAGTATCCTACGGAACGATGGTAAATTATACCAGCAGCAGAGAATTGCTGCCAAATATTGAAAAAGGTTATGAAATAGCAAAAGCTCTCGGAGTATCTGTAGAGTATCTTTGTACCGGTGAAGAACCAAATTTAAAAAACTCACATTCAGCAATTTATCCTTATATTAAGGAACTTCTTTCTTTACCAAAAAATGAAGTTTCGATGATAACGGATTTAATTCATGAATTATATACAATCAGGTATCTCAAATAATGTGTATATCTATTTATGTTTTAAATTAAGGAGAATTGATGAATCAAACTGAAACAAGCATCGGAGTAAAGAAAACAAATCCCTATTTAATTAAAAACATAACACAAGACATGTATGTTCCTGGCTCAGAACATATAAACAGATTATCCAGTTTTGGTAAGCGTTTATGTGAAAGAACCATAAGGGAAAAAAGATATTATATTACCAAAATTGTAGATGAATTTGGTAATAAAGATTTATCTAAACTAAAAGTCAGAGATATTGAAGATTATCTTTTAAAAGATACAAATCATTCGGGCAGCTGGAAAAATAATTATCTGGAAACATTCAGTTCTGTCTATGAAGAAACAATCTGGAAATGCCCAAAACAAATTAACAAACCTCAATTCAGAAGGTTTATCAGAAATAGTAAAAAATCAGATATTTTAAATACAGATGAATTAAATAGATTTTTTAATCCGGAAATATGGGATAATAAAAGAGATTATTTAATTTTCAAAGTAATAGCTTCCTGCGGATTAAGACTTGGAGAAGCAAGAGCTTTAAGATTTAATCAATTTATAACAAAACAAAACTTTTTAGTGATAAATGGCTTTTGTAAAAGAGACGGTTTACGTACAAATTACAATAAATGCGGTAATCAGGATAATACAAAAATACGTATTGCACCAATACAAAAAGATCTAGTTGATGATATTATTTTATATTATCAATCAACTGGAAAAAAAGAATATGAAATATTATTTACTGATGACATTTCAAATAGACCGTTATCTCAGGATTATCTAGAAAGAATATTTAGAAAACAATTAAGAAAAGCTTATATAAATACTAAAAACAGAAAATTAGTTCCCCACTCTCTTCGTTTTACTTATGTAACAAGAATGAGAAGAAATGCAGATGCTGAAACCGTAAAAAAAATTGTCGGTCATACATCTGTAGATATGACAGATTATTATACTTTATATGGTTTTGATGAAATGATAGCTGGAATTCAGACTGCAGTTCCTGCAGCAGAAGAACTGTTTGATTAAAAATAACCGGGTGCAACGTTGCACCCGAAAAATAAATTATCTTATTTATAAAATGACATAGATTCCAATTCTTTTAATGAAAATTCTTTATTCGCTATAATAAAATTTTGTAAAACAGGCTCTCCCCAATCTTCTACCCATGTATATTTGTAACGTATACAATCATTCTTTAATTTTTGTATACCGTATTTTTTATACAAAAAAGAATCGCAAATTGAGATTGCACTAAAATCCCAATTTTTTGTTTGTATTAAATATTTATCATCAACATTTATTTCCCCTATACAACATTCTTCTTTTGTAGTGTATTGATACTTTTGGATTATAGTGGAAGTTTCCTCTGTGTTTTCTAATTCAATAATTGAAAGTGGTGTAATTAGAATATTGTTTTTATTTATTTTCCATTCAAAATAAATAACATAATTAACTGAGACATTATTTTTTATAGAAAAAATTGTATCTTCTAAATAACCAGAACCATTCTTACAAAAATATAAATTCCCTTTAAGATCAGAATTTTCATATTGCTTTTTATAAAATTTCGTGTACTCATAAAAATATGAGGAAGTATAAATTGGTTTCCAGCTTCCACATAGTAATAATTCATCTTTAGTCAATTTTTTACTATATGGTCTTTCCCCGGGTACATATGTAAAGAATGCTTCTGCCTTTTGAGTCCATAGTGTTGTATCTGATAAAGCTATCCAACACCACTTAGAACAATTTTCTAAATCTTCGCTACTAATTTTTAATTGTTTTTTACTACATGAAAATAAAAAAAATGATAATAATAAAAATTTTATGAAAAACAATAATTTTTTATTTTTTAATAACATAATAATCTACCTTATCATTATTGAATAATGGTCTTGAAAAAGCTGAACCAGGAGGAACGATACCAGTACTATTACCAGCTTGTAAAAATACTGGATAATCCCATAAAACTGTATTTGAACTCTGTTGATGTTTATCATATCCTGTAGTACCTTGATATATTTTCTGATAATCCAAATTAGGATTATAATCAAAATTATATTCATTATCTTGAGAAATTACAAAATAAATGATATGGAATATTTGACGATGTATCATCATTTCTTTTTAAATGATTAAATAACACGCAGAATAAAGCTAAAGGTAGACAAATAAATATATATTTTTTCCAGGTTTTCATTTTCTCTCAGTAAAATTCAAATATTTTTCAGGATCTAATAAACCTTCATCTTCCTTAAAAAGCATCCACTTATTATTTATTAAAACCTGCCAATAGCCATTATCTGGATTTGGTTCTATTTGGTCACATATTGAATTAAGTAAAATTTCGCCATTAATATTTAGTATTCCGTATTTTTTATTTATGGAAAAGACTTGTAAATCATTAAAAAAGTCAGATTCAATTGATATATTATCAGGAAAATCTTTAATTATGTTTGATTTTACATCAATTATTTTCCAATTATCTTTTTTTACTGCAATAGTATTCGCTGATAAAATATATATTTTTTCATATTCCGACAATTTTACAATTCCATACAAAGCAATTCTTCGGTGATGCGAGAACCCACATGAACGGGGTCGTCATATTCAACGGATTTCAAGTCCTCGCAGTTCTCACCCTTGACATTGATAATACGCACATTCTGCGATTTCAGCACAGAGCAATGGCAAGTCTTTTCCTTGTTGCACGACACCATACAGAGCGCAACCACAACACCTGCCAAGAACAATACTTTCTTCATAAGTCCAAGTTTATAAGCATAACATTCCACTGCGAATTTCGCAATAAAATTTTTGCAAAGATACGAATTTTTTGTGATTTAAGACTATAGATAAGATTATGTGACATTAAAAAAAATAACATTGGACCATAACCTTGACGTTTACCTTGACGGAAAGTGAATAGTGGCTTAGAATACTTTTACATTCACGACTTATCATAATCCAAAACAAGCGCAGCCCCGCCAATGGCGGGGCTGCGCACTATTGTACTGTCGTACTAAAAGCTTATCTTACGACGAGCTTGCGAACCATGTTAACGGTGTCGCCATAGACACGGACGAAGTAGGTGCCTTGGGCGAGGTTGTTCACATTCATGGTCTTCACACAGTTGCCGTCGCATTCCATAGTCTCGCTGGCTGCCACACGACCATTGAGGTCAACAACCTGTACGTTGACTTTGCCTGCAAAGCCGGAGAGGCTGATGGTGGTGACGTTAGTAGCGGGATTAGGATAGAGCGAGAGCTGCATGTCGCCGTCGGCGTCGTTGATGCCAACCATCACACTGAAGGTAACGGACTGGGACCAAGGACCGTAGTTGTTGTCTCCACAGTTGGCGCGAACGTAAACCTCGTAGTTGCCGTTAGGCATATCGGTGATAGAATATGCCAAAGCGGTGAGGTTGTCAACGCTGGTACCCTGACCGAAGGAGAAGCCTACGGTGCCATATTCAAGTTCGTAGCTTTCTGCGTTCTCGACAGCATTCCAGTTGATGACCACATAGTTGCCATCAACGTTGGCGGCTACACCTTCAACTGTTCCACACTCAACGTCAGGAGCATCGGTAGTAGCGTGAGCCACATCACTCCAATTGCTATAGAGGCCTTCACCACAAACCGTACGTACATAGAAGTCATAAGCCGTCTCTGATTCAAGACCTGTGATCATAGTAGGATTGTCGGTAACGGTGATAACGATGCCGTTGCCATGGCTGAATCCAGCAGTGCCGTATTCAACCTGCCAAGTATCTGTGCCAGGAGCAGCAGTCCAAGCCACAGTGACGTTGGTCGTTCCTTCAAGAGGAGTAGCGATCACGTTGGTGACAGGATCACAAGTAGCAACGATAGCGAACTGGGCTGCTTGCGACCATGGACCATAGTTGGTCTCACCACAGTTAGCGCGTACATAAACCTCATAGTTACCAGCGGCAAGGTTGTTGACCGTGTAGTTGGTAGCGCTGAGGTTGCTGACAGCAGTACCCGTGCCAAGCCCACACCCAGCTGCACCATATTCAAGCTCATAAATCTGAGCATTTTCAACAGCATTCCAAGAAATTGCCACACTGTTGTCGGTAACGTTAGCGGTAACACCCTCGACAGTAGCGCAAGGTACATCGGGAGCATCAGTAGTAGCGTGAGCTACGTTACTCCAGTTGCTGTTCCAACCTTCACCACAAACGGTGCGCACGTAGAAGTCGTAAGGCGTCATTTCCTCAAGACCTGTTACAACATACGGATTAGTAGTAACAGTGATGGTGGTACCTTCGCCCTGACCGAAGCCATCATAGCCATAGACAATCTGCCAAGTGTCGGAACCAGCGGCAGCGGTCCAAGCCACGGTGACGTTGGTCGTGCCATCGATAGCGGTAGCGGTGACGTTGGTCACAGGTTGACAGGTAGGAGTGGTGAAGCTGAGGGTGTCGCTCCATTCGCTGTAGTAGCCAAAGCCACAGGAACGCTGGATAGCCACCTGGTAGGCTTCAGCGGCATAGAGACCCGTAACGGTAGTGGTAGCGCCGGAAACGGTATCATAGACATCGTGGTGAGCACTGAAGACGTGAGCCACATATTCAGCGTCGGTGCTT
>CALAUH010000221.1 GCA_937892225.1 uncultured Treponema sp. | reverse complement strand
GGATATGGCGATGAAGTTTATGGAAAGGATTAAATAGAAGGGCGTTTCCTGCTTTCAGCAGGTCGGCAGTTCCGCAATTCCGCTGTCGCTGAAATTTGATAATGGGGGTGCTTGACTATGATTATTGACAGAATAATTGCTCTTGTAGCATGTGCTGCAACTGTAATCTGCATGATTATAGCAATACTCTCTTACATTAAAAATAAGAAGAGTTAAAAAGTAAAGCCGCCCATTCGTTTTCGACACATTGAGCGGCTTTATAAGCTATAACGTGGAGACGACCGACAGAATCGGGCATTTCCTTTCCCTTAATATAACATATCATTTTCTTAGCGTCAAATTTGTTTCAAAACTTATCGGTATAGCAATAATTCGTAAGCGATTTTGTCCATTCTTCATCTAATACAAAAATCCAAATAACCACAAAGGAATTTTTGAACCTGCACCCATTTCAATTCCGTCTGCTGCAATAAATGCATTTTCCAAGGTTTTTATCTGTTCACCGGTTTTACTTTTTCCGCCACATTCAATTGTGTATTTACCGTTTACATAAAAATCACTTACTTCTGATAATTCCACTATCTGGTTGTAAGAAAGTTGATTTACAAGGAAAGTTTCTCTTACATTTCCTGTGTCCACTTTTTCTCCCTGATACAGATACATAAGATTTGTATTTTCCAAAAAGATTTTGTCTGGTTTTTGAAGAGAACTAACTCCTTTTAAATCTTTAAACAAAGAATCAATTAGTTTTGCATCTGTAAGACTTTTTAGATATGAAAGTAAAGTTGCTCTATTTAATTCCATGGCTCCAGAAAGCTTTGAAGTATTTAGTATAAATGGTGAACTTTCAGCAATTATGGCAAGGAGCTTCTTGAGTTTTGGAACATAAGGAATTTCTACTTTTCTTAAAAGTGGTAATTCCAGTTCAAGAATCATGTTTACAGTTTCTTCAAGCTTCATGTAGTAAGTATCCAATCCTTCCAAAAAGAACGGATAGTATCCAGTTTTAAGATATTCATCAAAAAATTCAAAAGGTTTAACTTTGTTGCATATATCAAATGAATGCTTTGAATGATTAAAAAGGATTTCTTCCAAGGGTAATGTCTGAAAATTATTTCCAGTTTTTATATTCAAGAATTCTCTAAAGGAAAGTCCCTGCATTTTATACATTACAGGACGACGGCTTAAATCTGCACGGGCATCAAGAATTTGAAGAAGTGATGAACCTGTAAAAACAACCTGCAGTTCAGGATAATCATCATAAATATTTTTAATGTATATAGGCCAGTCTTCATATTTGTGTACTTCATCAAGATAAAGAATTTTTCCACCATTTTTTGAAAATGAATCTGCCAGGTCAAGAAGTGAATTTTTTGCAAACCAAATATTATCAAGACTGACATAAAGAGCTTTTCCCGACGATACTAAATCCATATGATTATTCTTAAGGTGCTGAAGAAGTAAAGTTGTTTTTCCACATCCTCTGGCACCTTTTATACCAATCAAGCGTGAATTCCAGTTAATTTGTTTATCAATAGATCTGACAAAATTCTCATTTGTATTTCTGATTTTTTTTGTCGAGAGTTCAATAATGGTTGTATAGTCTATCATCATGTTTATATTATATCATAAAAAATAATATTGTATAGTTCAATAAACAAAAAAGATAATAAAATGTTTACTGGACTATACAATAACATTTAAGCAGTGAGTATGATACACTTTGTAAATATAGCCATATTTGACAAATTAGCCATAATCATAATATAATGTGCTGTCTGGAGGTCTGAAGATGCAGTCTATTTCGGTGGCACAGGCTAAAAATCAGCTTACTCATTATCTTCATCTTGTTGAGCAGGGTGAACAGGTTGAAATTACAAGGCACGGTAAAGCTGTTGCTTATATTTGTGATAAAAAAGAATCCGGAGCACAACCTTCCAACTTTGAACTGGCATATAAAAAATTCAGAAATCAACTTGAAAATGATGGTTTTACTGAAACTGAATGGCACGATATCTTTGACATTCCAAGAATCCCCTCATCTCCTTTGCGTCATCCGGAGGATTTTGAATGAATTATGTCTATCTTCTTGATACAAATATAATTTCTGAACTTGTAAAACCGGTTCCAAATCAACTTGTTGTAAAAAAAGTGATTGAACATCAGGGAATAAGTGCGCTCAGCTCAATTGGATGGGGCGAATGTCTGTACGGAATTAAGCGAATGCCGGAAGGTAAACGAAAGCAGCAAATTGGTGATTTTTATTTTAATACTGTTCAGGCAAATTTTCAGTTCATTCCGTTTGATAATCATGCTGCAAATATTTATTCTGATATAAAAGAACGGCTTGAAAAAGTAGGAAAAATTTCTAAGGAATTAGATATGCAGATTGCGGCAACGGCGATTGCAAATAATGTAATTTTAGTTACAAGAAATATTTCTGATTTTGAAAATATCAGATCTGTAAGTTCTTTGATGATAGAAAATTGGTTTGAAGAATAACAATTTGTCCCACATTTGGCAACATAGGTTTTCTATAATAAAGCCATACAGTGAGTTGCAGAAAATTGTTTTGAGTAGGGTTTACGCAGGCATTTTTTCTACAATCTCATAAATCCTTTTCAAAATTTCATCCAGATTGTATTCCTTATCAATTTCGATATACGGAATGTTGTGCTGTATGCAGCCTTCTTTGAATTCTTTGCTGCAGGTTATTAATCGTTCCAAATCGAGTTCGTCGTCGAGGCGTTTTTCTATTACGTTGGCATAGTCGGATAGAAGATGG
>CALAUH010000220.1 GCA_937892225.1 uncultured Treponema sp. | reverse complement strand
CTTTTTTTGCAGCAACAATTTTATTAATCACAAACTGCTGTCCAACCTGCCAAATGTTACTTGTAAGCCAGTAAAGTAAAAGTCCTGCAGGAGCATTATAGAAAATAAAGAAGAACATAAGTGGCATACCATATGTCATAAATTTCATTGTTTTATCATTCTGACCATTACTTGGTGTTAAAGATTGTGAAATCTTAGAAGATAAAATCTGAGTTCCTACATAAATAATTGGTAAAATTCTAAGTGTGTTACCTGTAAGTCCAGAAATTATAGGAATCTGTTTTTCCCAACTCAAAATGGAATCACCTGTTGAAAGGTCTGGAATCCATCCTGGAATAAACATAGCACCACGGAATTCAAAATAGTTATTGAACAAATTATACATAGCAAAAATAACAAGGAACTGGAAAAGCAATGGTAAACAACCACTTGCAGGATTATATCCAGCTTCCTGATAAAGTTTTGATGTTTCCTGCTGAAGTCTCTGCTGGTCATTTGCATATTTCTTTTGAATAGCCTGCAATCTTGGCTGAATTTCCTGCATCTTTAACGAACTCAATGACTGTTTCTTTGAAAGTGGGAATAACAAAAGCTTAAGAATAATTGTCATTACAATAATACAAACACCCCAGTTATTGATAATCTTATGGAGAATTTCCAAACACCATTTTAAGATTGTTTCAAGCCAGCTAAGCCATCCACTTGTCTGTAAACTGTTTGTAAGTTTGTATCCGCCAAAATTCCATGCATTATTATTTGCAACATTATAAACTTTCAAGCTTTTTTCATCTCTAGGACCAAAATACATATAATATGAATCTTGAATATCAGAACCAGAGAATCCTTTTCTTTCAAAGAAAGCCTGAGCATTTGCATAGTTATTAATTTCTATTTTACCTGAATAAGTTGGGGCATTCCAAATTGATGCGTCTGTTGGAATTATAAGTTCCTCAAAATATTTTCCGGCAATACCACCCCATAAAATATCTTTTTCCCATTTTTTGTATGTTTTTTCAACAATAGCAATTTTTTTTGCTTTTTTACCAGTATAAGCAATAAATTGTCTGCTTTCATATCTATTTGATTTTTGATTATAATGAGGACCAATTTGAGGTGATGTTCTTAAAGTATAAGCAGTACCATTATTATTTAAACCAACACCATCATCACAATGAACAAGAATATCAAGTTTGAACATATATTCATTTGGTTTAAAAGAATATTTTTTACCAATTGTATATTTATGATTATTTCCAGAAGAATCTTTTATAAACATATTCTTCTTAAAGAAGATTGTGTAATCATCAACCATTTCGTAATCAAAAATTTCATTAAGAATAGTTGTATCTGCATTACCAATTGATAAAGCACAAGTTCTATTCATTTCGCTAATACTGTCAGAAATCTGAACAAAATCTTTTGTATCTTTATCATTATGTTCTGTAAGTTTATAACTGATGATATCTCCACCTTTAGAAGTAAAAATAACTTCAGCAACACCAGTGTTGATTGTTATTGTAGATTCTTTAGCAACTTCTTCCTGAACAGATTCATCAGCAGAAAGAATTTGTTTTTCTTCATCTGTAAATAAACTATCAGAAACTACATTAGATTGATTTTCTATTGTACTTTCTATAGCAGTTTCTTCCAATGGATATTCTTGTGCTGTTTTTTTGATACCAAAAATAAGTGCATAACCAACAAGAATTATTGTTGAAAGAACTATAAACCATATAGTATTTTTATCCATATTTATCTCCTAAGGTTTTCACGGTACAGGATCATAACCACCTTCGTGAAAGGGATTACACTTTAAAATCCGTTTAATAGATAACCAAAGACCTTTGCCAGGTCCATATTTCTTAATAGCTTCCAAAGCATAAGCAGAACAAGTTGGTTTAAATCTGCAACTTGGCGGAAACAAAGGAGAAATACAAATTTGATAAGCACGAATTAAAAAAATAAAAATTTTAGTTAAAAGAAATTTTAACCATTTAAACATTATTCTTTATATAATCCTGCCTTTTGGCACAATAAACGAATTTGATCACATCGCGAGCTGAACGAATCTTTTCCAGGATATATCAAAAACAACATGTCATATCCGGTGTTCAAATGTGATTTTATTAAACGATAGACTTCACGGCTGTATCTTTTTGATAAGTTCCTTTCGACCGCGTTACCGTAGCCACGAATCAAAGGAAAACCAACTCTGTTCATTCCAAGATTATTTTCTAAATAAAATAATTTTGCTCCTGGAATACTTATCTTTTTACCAGTTTTAAACAGCTTTTTAAAATCAGCGGGATTTTTTATACGTTCATCCCGTTTAAAAAATCCCGTTTTTATCAAGACTGTTTCCCCATCCCTAAAAATTAATACTTGTTGTGTTCGTCTGCAACTGATAATTTAGCACGACCCTTAGCTCTTCTTCTTGCGAGAACTTTGCGTCCACCTTTTGTAGCCATTCGAGCACGGAAACCGAATTTTCTATTGCGTTTTACTTTACTTGGTTGATATGTTCTTTTCATAGAACGCTCCTTATATATTTATTTCATCATATAGTTTTAAAAATAGTACTAAAATATATCATTTATTGTCATCATTGGTCAACATGCTTTGACGTATACTATCAAATTTTGCTAATAAATCGGCAGGTAAACTATTTTTTCCGTCATTTTTTTCATCTTTTTTTATATTTTTATCATTTTCTTCAAAAAATAACGCTGCTTCTTTGTCTTTTTTTTCTATTTCTTCATTATAACTTTTCATCGATTCTTTTAAATCTTTTTCATAATTATCATGTAAACAAATTTCACTTCCTTTTGTTCTAAATGCAAAAGACTTAATATTTAAATCAGGACATTCAATTTGCAAACCTTTAATTATAAAATTTTGATACATTTTAAGATATTGAATCCATCCTGGATGATCTGTTTCTATAAGTAAAATTCCATTTTTAATATCGATAACCCGAGTATTTCCGGCCAAACGTTCTCCAATAGGCATTCTTGTTTCGCAATTTTCACTGCTTTTATAAGAATTAACCTTTGAAACAACTCTTTTCCATGCAGAAGGCAATTTTCCTTCATCTGTATTAGAAAAATACCAGATTACTATAAGGGCCAAGCGTTTCAAATGCCTTGACTGTCACAGAACTTTCTCTGACACCAAGCATCTCGCCCCTAAAAACTCCACCATTTCCTTCTCTACCATTAACACCGTTATGGAGCTTCTTAAA
>CALAUH010000219.1 GCA_937892225.1 uncultured Treponema sp. | reverse complement strand
TTAGTTGAGCATTATAATAGGTATAATAATTATATAGGGGTTTTGCCTCAAAAGCTATGCTCAATTCTTTCAAAACAAGCAAATGACGACAGCACACTAATTGCAAAATACGCTAAAAATTGGCGAATTATTATTACAGGTACAAAAGGCTTTGAATACGCTCAAATTACAAATGGTGGCATTCCAAACTTTGAGCTAGACGAAAACGACCAATCAAAAATCGTTGATAATCTATACATTGTTGGCGAATTAACTGATAACCAATTCAAATGTGGTGGCTATAATCTTGACCATGCTTTTTCAAGTGGTGTCAAGGCTGCAAACGATATTACAAACAAATATAACAAATAGGTTATTATGATTAGAATTAACGAAATTAAGCTTTCGCTTGATGAGGATGAGAGCCTTTTAATCGACAAGGCTGCAAAAATCTTGCGAATTAACAAAAAGTACATATCAAAGCACAGCATTTTCAAAAAAAGCATTGATGCAAGAAAAAAGGACGATGTTCACTTTACATACAGCGTTGATGTTGAAATATCGCTTGACGAAAATCAAATTGTTGCAAAATGCAAATCAAACAAGGTGCAAATTGTTAAGCCATACAAGTACGAAATGCCTGCTTGTAATAGAAAATCAAGCTTTAGACCAATTGTTGTTGGTTTTGGCCCTGCTGGTATGCTTGCAGGTATTATTCTTGCTGAAGCTGGCTTAAAGCCAATTATTCTTGAGCGTGGTAAGGATATTGATGCACGCCAAAGGGATGTTAACGAATTTTGGACAAAGCGTAAGCTTGATGAAGAATCAAATGTTCAGTTTGGCGAAGGTGGAGCTGGCACATTTTCTGACGGAAAGCTAACAACTGGTATCAAAAGCCCATTTATTCGCAAGGTATTGCAAGAATTATACGAGGCTGGTGCACCAGAAGAAATTTTATATTCATCCAAGCCACATATTGGCACAGATAGACTCGCAATAATCGTTAAAAATATTAGATTAAAGATTGAAAAGCTTGGTGGCGAGGTTAAGCTTGAAAGCAAGCTAACAAAATTACACGTTGCAAATGGTTTTGTGCACGGAGTTGAATACACACATAATGGCGAGGCATTTGATATTGAAACCGATAGCGTAATTATGGCAATTGGCCATAGTGCGAGAGATACTGTTGAAATGCTATATAATATGGGTGTTGAGATAATTCAAAAGCCATTTTCTGTTGGCGCAAGAATTGAACATCCACAAAGCCTTATCGACGAAAGACAGACACATAATCTTATAGAAGAAGCTAATGAATATTTCTTAAGATATAAAGGTGACAAGGGTGTCTATTCTTTCTGCATGTGTCCGGGTGGAATAGTTGTTCCTGCTATGTCCGATAAAAACACAATAGTAACAAATGGAATGTCCTATTCTTCTAGAGATTCCAGGACCGCTAATAGTGCAATACTTATTCAGGTTTTCAAAGATGAATTTGTTGATGGTTTAATTTTTGATAAACCTGGTAAACTTGCTATGGCAAATTCCGGTGAAAATACAAACGGAAGTCAGTTCTTTATTACTCATGTTCCAACAGACTGGTTAAATTACAAACACACTATTTTTGGTGAAGTTGTAGAAGGACAGAAAGTTGTTGATACAGTAGAACAGAATGATCATATTATTTCCTTGAAGATTGTGCGTCAGGGTGCAGAAGCAGAAAAATTTGTTGTAAATCAGAGTATTTTTGATGAATTAAAAGCTGAAGGTTCTAAAAAGGCTAAAAAATTCAAGGAAGATCAGGCAAAACGCGAAGCAGAAAAAGCTAAAGAACAGCTTAAAGAAGTAACTAAAGGTTGTGAAAAATCAAAAGAAGGCATTTATTTTAAGATTACAAAGGCTGGTTCTGGTGAAGTAGTTGGTAAAGGTAAAGAAGTAACTGTAGATTATGCAGGATATTTAGTTGATGGTCAGTTATTTGATGCTTCTAGTGGTTTCCATCCACAGGGACACGAACCTTTAAGTTTTACAACAGGTGCAGGACAAATGATTCCTGGTTTTGATTTAATGGTTCAGGATATGAAACTTAATGAAACTAGAACAGTTATTCTTCCACCAGAATATGCTTATGGCGAAAATGGATATCCAGGAGTAATTCCAGGAAATGCTTATATTTGTTTTGATATTAGAGTTCTTAAGTTCTAATACAAAATATAAAATAGTCTAAATAAAAAGAAATTCCGAACTAGTGAACTAGGTGAAATAAAGTAATTCCGAACTTGTAAAACCTATTGTCATCCCGAACTTGTTTCGGGATTTTTTTTTACAATAGATGAAATAGATGCTGAAACAAGTTCAGCATGACAGTTTTTTTGAGATGCTGAAACAAGTTCAGCATGACAGGATTGGTGAAACTTGGAAAAGACTTTTTGTTGCTTCGTAAATGCGGCGGGCAACTAAAGGATTATTCATTGTGTAAAGATGGATTCCTTGAACACCATGTGTTACTAAATCGACTATCTGATCTATTGCATAAGCAATTCCTGCATCGCGAATAGCTTCTGGGTTATCTGCATAACGATCCATCATATCTGTGAATTTTTTTGGAAGAACGGCATTTGTCATGCTTACCATTCTTTCTATTGATTTTTTGTTTGTGGCGGGCATAATTCCAGCTTCTATTGGAACTTTTATACCTTTTATCTGGCAGCGTTCCTGAAAACGATAAAACTGTTCATTATCAAAAAATAACTGTGATAAAAGATGACTTGCACCTGCATCAACTTTTTGTTTTAAAAAGTCTATATCATCAAATACTGTTTTTGATTCTGGATGAAGCTCTGGATAGCAGGCTGCTAAAATATTAAAGTTTTTGTTGTCTGTTCTTTTTGAATCAAAATCTTTTATAAATGCAATTAAGTCGCTGGCATGAGAAAAATCATTTAAATCTTCTTTGCCTTCTACGTGGTCTCCGCGTAATGCTAAAATATTTTCTATTCCTGCTTTTTGAAATTCCTGTAAAACGAAAAGAGCGTCTTGTTTTGTCATATTTATACATGGCATATGAATTACAGGTTCTACTTTACAAACTTCTTTAATTCTTTTTGCTATTGAAACTGAATTTTCACAATTAGAACTTCCGCCGGCACCAAAAGTAACTGAAATAAAGTCTGGATTTAAGCCTTTTAATTCATCTAAAGTTGAGTAGATTGTATCGATGGGCATATCTTTTTTTGGTGGAAAAACTTCGAAAGAAAAGATTGTTTTTTTGGAAAGTTCTTTTTCGTTAAGCATAATTTAACTCCGTTTGTAAAAGTAATGTAATTATAAAGATTTATGTTAGTTGGAGCAAGGAGAAAGACAGAGGGGCGTTATGCGTTCGCTTTGCTCACTAACGACTTTTTTAACGCTAAGCTAAAAGTCGCGGGGGCGTTACGGGGGTGAAACCCCCGTTGGGTGGGTAGCGACCAACAACGTGGGCGCGCAGGGAGGGGCTCCTCCCTCATAAAAAAAAAGAGATGGCTGAAAAAACAACCATCTCTTTTTAAGGATAAATTAGAATATTAATTAAATAAACCAAATCCTGTTAATAAAATTATAAAAAGTAAAATTGGAGCTACAAATTTTACCATTACATTGTAAAGACCTTTGCGTCCAAATTTTTCACCGTTTGCGGTAATTTCATCTGTAATAACATTTGGTTTGCAAACCCAGCCAACAAGAACACAAGTAAGAAGACCAATAATTGGCATAAGAATGTTATTAGTACCGTAATCGAGTATATCAAGGATTTGTGCATTTTTACCTGCTGGTGTATTTGGAAGGATAATTTCAAAGTACCAGATTGTATATCCAAGACAAACAATAAGTGAAACAAGGAATGTAGCTCCTGCCATAACAAGAGTGGCTTTTTTACGAGTCCAATTCTTTCTATCCATCAAGCTAGATGTAATTGCTTCAAGAAGAGAAACTGCACTTGTAAGAGCGGCAAACAATACCATAATAAAGAATAATGCACCAAGGATATTTCCAAAAATGCCAAGTGTATCAAAAACTTTTGGAAGAGCTTTGAAAAGCAAATCTGTACTTGCATTGTTTAAAGCTTCTGTTCCAGAGAATACAAATACTGAAGGAATAATCATTAATCCTGCAAAGAATGCAATACCTGTATCAAAACCAATAATCTGGTTTACTGATTTTTCAAGTTTGACTTCTTTTTTCATGTATGAACCAAAAGTAATCATAATACCCATGGCAACACTCAGCGAGAAGAAGAGCTGACCCATGGCATCTACAATTACTTTCATCTGAAGATTTCTCCTTTCATGAGTTCATCGATCCGTGCAAGGGATCTGGCACTGATTTCGGCATTTTTGTTCCGTTTCCCTTTTACTCTGTATCCAAGCGGAGTAATTATTCCAAAATTAATATTCATTGGCTGGAAATCCCCGACACTGCCGGCAGAGATATAATTGGCAAGTGCCCCGATTGCTGTCTCCTGCGGAAAATCTACCGGTGGGAGGCCAAGAATGCGTGCTGCCGTTTCTATGCCGACGAGCATGCCGGATGCGGCCGATTCGACATAGCCTTCCACGCCTGTCATCTGCCCTGCAAAACTGATGCGGGGAGAAGAAATCAGCCTGTAATACCTGTCAAGAAGCCCCGGGCTGTTGAGATAGG
>CALAUH010000218.1 GCA_937892225.1 uncultured Treponema sp. | reverse complement strand
ACTGCATATTTCTCTCCTAAAACAAAAAAAGGGCAGCCAAAATCCAGTAAAGGAAATTGACTGCCCTGTTAAGTGCATATCTTTGTATCGATAATACACCAGATTGCTTGTTTTGAAAAGCAGAATAAACTACCAATACATATTTATTTCAGAACCATCGCCATAATTAACAGTTTTAACGATATAGAAAGTTCTCTTCTCGTGAAATTTATCTGCCTTAACATTACGAACTGCCGGTGAGTTATTGATATTCTTATTGATACTTGCAAAATCTTCATAGTCATATCTCAGTCTTATGGCTTCATTGTAGAAAGATTCTGCCTGATCATAAGTCTCAAACTTAATCAAGACACTAGAAATTACCATATCCGCATCAGGATCTGATATTATAGCCATATTAACAAAGGAAACAATATTAACATCATCTTCCTTTGCAAGCTCAATTTCTCCCTTTCTTGACATGTTCCTTGAGTAATACTCTTTCTTTTCAGCAAAACAGAAACTAAATGACAACAAACAAACTAGAATTAAAAAAAATTTCTTCATCTTATTTCTCCTATTTAAGTCATCATATCACAAGAATGAAAAATATTAAATCACTCAAAAACAATGGACTTAATCTGAGTGTTTACCCAGAATATAGCTCTGTTAAGGTTATCTACTTCGGCTGCATAATCTTCCCATTGTATCTGATTCATAGAAACACCTGATGCTTTATGATTTACTACTTCAAATAATCCATTACACAACCAAATTGCAGTTAAATTATGTGAATCAATTTTAATTTCATATCCATGATTTATTTCAATATCAAATCCAAGTTTCCTAATATCTTCTTTTGTTTTCTGAATAAGTATAAACTTCTCGCTAAGTGTAAACTTCTCACTATCTGTCATTTCTTGTTCCTCCATAAAGATAATAATAACCGGATTTCTCCGGCTATTCATTCAACTAACAGTTGAATCTGTATGCAGCATCAACGGCTGTCTTTACATAGAACTTTCCATAGTTATTCAGCCTTAAATATCTGTACAAAGTCCTTATTTTGTCCGATAATGTCATTGAATCCCGACCAATAGATTCATTTGCCATTGAAGAAGTTTCCGCTTCCGAAATGGCTTTTTTATTTTTAAGCATTCAATAACTCCTTAATCTTTTCCACTCCATTTTCATAATAAACAAAGTTTTCAACCTGTTTTCCGTTTTTGGCTCTATCCCAGATTACTTCACCATATTCAGTTGTCTTAAGATTGTTTTTATTGGCAATCATACCAACTTTATTTTTTGTAACTCCGAACATTTCTGCTATCTGAGTTGCCGTATATATTTTCTTTTCTGCTTTAGGTAATGGAAGCAGGAATTCTCCAGTAACCTTGTAAGAAATATGAGCAGCAAGAACCTGTTTATAAGTTTCTACCGGACACATAGGGATCAGATTCTCAAGAATATGAGCTTCTTCAATATTCAATTCCCTATCAGTCTTTGTAGAAATCGCAACAACATTATTCAATGCTTTCTCGCATTCAATGAAATACTGTCTGAACTTCTTTCCAATTTCTGATCGCTGAATCATACAGATTTCTTTTGCCATGTCGATTGAAATGTAATATTCATCAAGTTCCCTTTTCTGAATACCACCATTATTCTGAACCTCCGTTAAAACTTTTACGGTGGTATAATCTGTATTTAATTCAAAACCATATTTTAACATACGATCCATCCATGAATTAAATCGTTCTGTAGCTTCCAACTTCTGATGAAGTTCCCTTGCTGAAACAGTTTTCTTTCCTTCTGTTTCATTGATTTTAATTAGTTCTGTCATTCAAACACCTCTTTGGTTAGTTTATTTTGTATAACTTAATAATGCTATTTACTTACACAAAATTTCTAAAAAAAAATCCTTATATAAGAGAATTGTTAGGTTACGAGCCTGAACACCAATAGCAAAAGTGTTCCAATCCCCTTATATAAGGATTCTTTAATGCTGCTATTTCTGTAAATCAGTTCGTTACGCTGATTTAAGTTGTTATTTAACAACCTTTATAATATTTATACTGTGCAATAATTACTTTGTCAAGTAAAAAAGTTGTTAAAGTGTTACTATTATTTACCGATAAGTAACTATGTTTTGGAATAATGTAAAATCAGAATTGAATTATTTAGGGATTACTCAAAAAGAATTGGCTGATAAAACTGGAATCAATTTAGGAACATTAAAAAATCAGATTTGTAGAAATGTCATTCCTAATATTGAATATGCTTTCAAAATAGCAAAAGCTCTGAATGTCACCGTTGAATATCTTATGACCGGAAACAATCTGCCAAGCTTAAATGATGATGAAATGGAAGTGTTAAGACTGTATAAGCAACTGAATGAACCTAACAAGGCAATGGTAAAACAGTTGCTTTCAGCCTTGAGCATTGAAAAGTAATCATCACTATCTAATTCTTCTTTTTAGAATTTATATATTAAACTAATTAATTGATAATCATAATTAAACAATGATATTTTTATATCTTTTTCTTGCATAATTAAATTATTTAGTTTACTATAGAATCATGAACATTAAACAAATTATAGAAATTGGCTGCACTAAAAGAAAGTTATCAATCACCGATCTGGCAGCAAAAATAGGAACATCAAAGCAGAATCTCTTCAACAAGCTTTACAGAAACGACATTAAGACATCGGATCTTGAAAAGCTCTGTAATGAACTGGATATATCAATTAAGTTTTTTGACAATCAGGATGGAAAGGAATTATGACACAAGAAGAAACATTAAAAGAAAATGCAAAAAAAATTTTCAAAGATTTTTCAGAAGCATATTCAACTAATCCAGAAGAAACAATTTTTGTAGATGGATATGTAGAAGGTCATAAAGCTGGATATAAAGAAGGATTTTGTGTTGGTACTCAAGCTAGATACTCAATAAATATTGAAAAAGTAGAAGAAGAACATAATCTTTTAACTGACATTATTGAAACTTTTACTTCCCAATCATTAACAGATGATATTGAAATGGCTAATACAGCTAGAGAAATTGCTGAAATATTAAGAATAAGAAATTATAGATAATTAAGGAATAATTATGCCAGATTTATTAAATCATACCATTGAAGAATTTAAAGAAAATTATTGTAATAAATGTACACATAAATACAGATGTAATGGTGAATGTTTACCTTTACTAAAACCAATATCTAACTGTCTAAAAAGAAAAGATGGTAGTATAAGAAAAAGTCCAAAATATTTTGTATTGGATGAAACAACTAAGGAAGTCCATATCTCAATAATGGAGAAGTGACATGTGGCATAAAGATAAACCGATTAAAACATCACCAATACACAATAAAGACTGTGTTCATGATTTTTCCAATGAGATCCAAGCATCTGATGAACAAAGAGCTAAATTTAATAAAATGATATTAGAATCAAGCATACCAGTTAAAATGGAGGAACATAATGGACAAGAAAAAAAGAATTAAAATAAGTGAATATGGTCTTTTTTATGATACAGCAGAGAATAGCGAAGATCCTTGGGCAATAGATGTATGCCGCACTGTAATTGAAACAAAACTTGGATATTGCTATCAGACAGAACATCAAGGAATGAGATACTTTGACCATGCCTTAAGAATATCCCCAGAAGAAGGGGAACGATTCTTAAATATAACCAAAAATTTTTTGATAGGATATAAGTTCAAATTAACAAAATTATTAAAGCATATACGTGAAAACCCATATATAAACAATGAAAATCTCATAAAAGATTGTGTAATTGGATATAAGGAATAATTATGACAATTTCTTTCACATATAAAACGAATAAACAAAAAATTATATTACAAGACATAATCAGAAAAGAAGCCGAAAACCGCTTTAAGTTTGATTATCAATTTGGAGTATTTACAGAAAATAAAGTTTATGTGCATATCAAGGATAAAGCATATCAACTAGATTTAGAATATGCAAAGCAACAACGACAAAAAAAAGAATTTTCTCTTTCTAATGGCAATATGATTACTAGATTAAAACATGAACAAGATGATTTTGTATCAAGCGTGTTAAACCAAATATCTTTTAAAACAGAAATTACCACATCAACAGAATTTAAAGTTGTAGAATTTGACTCAACAGATCCAGGAATCAATACAGACGAAGGATTTTTCTTTTTCAATCTCAAAACAAAACACTGTGGAGAATTTCTTTACAGAACATTTAATAAAAAAGCATTTGTTGATTTTGGAAATCAACTTGAAAAAAATCACAAAGGCCCCTACAGAATCGAAGTTTTCAAAGATACAAACTACATCTGCTCTACACCGGAATTATACGATCCTGCCACTCACGAAACACAGAATAATCCAAATATATAGGAGAAAAATAATGATTAGAATTGGAGTTTTTCAAGAAAAAAACAAACTAGTTATAAAAAAAATAACTAAGGAAAATGAAAATATCAGACACGTTCCTTATGCAAGTAAAGATGAGTGCAAAGAATTTATTACATTCATAAAGTACTCGAATCTCCCTGAAAAGCGTTTTGCTTCAAAATATCCTATACGCATACCTACATATGATTATTTAAAAGCTTTTTCTCTAAATGTAAATAAATTTGTAATAGATATATCTTTCCTTGATTTTTATTTTAAGATTGGAAGTCTTATATACTCTCCTCAAGGATTAGATCCAAATAATTTAAATGCCGGTAAATGGCAAAAATACTGGACTTCAAAAACTATCTGGGAAAGATATGAATAAAAAAAAGAGAAGATTTTTTTTTCAGGTAAATATTGAACTTTCAAAAAGTTCTTATAATTTATCTAAAAACTTATGCAATCCAACAGCAGCAAAAGCAGAACAGTTAGACAACTGGGGAAAACTCTTAGATTTAGAAAGATTAAAAAATGAATCTGATGAAGATTTCAGAAAACGACTTTCAGAAAAACTCCCAGGTAAAGTGATGTAATAAAATAGGGGAAATTTCCCCTATTTTTCACTTAATTTCCCCTAATGATAATAAATCAGGAAAAGATTGTTACTACACTGACAATTATCACCATCCTTCAAGCATTTTCTTATTAAGGGCATTAAGGCTCTTTCCCCTGCTGAATTTCTTTCGTTCCATAACAGGTTTAGACAATTCCTCTACCTCTTCTTTAGTTGGAACAATTAAACGGCTCTTGCTTTCTGCTTTCTGGGCATAGAATCCTGGTTTCTTGCTCGTTCCCATTGCAAGATTGCACAATGCAAAGCTCCAGAAACTATCGGCATGTCCGTTCTCGTCACGGTCTGCATCATAACGGAAGTGTCCGCCAGTTGTAGGAATACGCCTGATGGAGTGAATCTGATTATGGAAGTCCTTTATGTTCGGAAGGATAAACTCTTTTTTCTGCAAGCCTATTTTAATAGCCATTGCCATTTCTTCCTTGCTCGCAGCAGTAAAATCTATTCCCTCAACCCTTTCTGAATATTTCTTCTTCAAGAGCTTAGGAAGTTTTGCAGCCTTAACAGTTTTTGCAGGCTTCTTTTCCTTTGGCTT
>CALAUH010000217.1 GCA_937892225.1 uncultured Treponema sp. | reverse complement strand
ATTTCTATGGGCTACAGGTGATACTGTTAAGCAATTTTTTTATTACTGAAAATTACATCCACATCACAAAATAAACCGGCATATATGTAATGCCATTTTCTGAGTAAAGGGGCTGTCTAATAAGTTCCAAATTAATACTTATTAAACAGCCCCATTGCTTTTTTAACGCTGTAATCTTTGTTGGAACAAGGCTTATAATAACTCAGATTTATTTATGCAGTTTGTTTCTACAATACTTTCCAAGTGCCTTTTTTATTGGTACCTTCTCGGATTATAAGATTATTTTCTTTCAAAAACTTGATATTTTCTTCAATTTTTCTTGAAGAAATGCCAGCCAGCTCTGTATGTACAGTTTTAGCCGTAGTTTTGTATTTGAATAAATAAGGCAGATAGAAAAACTCAATCAATGTACGGCTAAAAATGCGATTACATATGAATTATCTGTGATTGTATATTTATATTAGCAATTTTAATATATTAAACTTGACTTTTAGAATAATCACTGTTAATTTATAAGTATGAAAGAGACACTTAAAAAGCTCAGAACAGAAAACCGTTATTCACAGGATTTACTGGCTAAAATTCTTGGTATTTCCCGACTTTCCTATATGAAATATGAATCTGGGGAAGTTGAGCCTCCTGTAGAAATTATACGCAAGCTGGCAAAAATCTATAAAGTATCTTACAAAACTTTAATAGACAACGAACTTAATTCTGAACATAAAACCGTGTCCTATGGTAACTCTGTACCACATACTTATAGTTATGAAGTTGCAAGCCCTGTACCTGCCTATGGGTTTTCAGAAAATGCTGCAATGTCTCCAAATATGATTGCGCAATTTGCTCAAATTTTATCAACGTTTCAGAATACAATCACAAACTTACAGGAACAGCTCAATGCCCTAAAGTCATCAGAAGCAACACCCGCTGCCACAGGTTATAATAAATCTGCCAGTTTCAACAAAACAAATTTCTTCTCTCAAATTGGCAGCGTTCAAATAGATTCATCGTACATCGAAGAATTGCGAGGTGCCAGTTTAATATGATTCTTCTGGATACAAACATTGTAATAGACATGATAAATAATGAAGAAGATTCCAACTGGGCTCTTTTGCAAAAAGATAGCGTTGTTTTGTGTGGAATTATAATTACTGAACTTTACCGCGGAATAAAAAATGCAAAAGAAGAAAAAGCCATAGAACTTTTTGTAAATTCTGTAGATTCTCTTCCTTTACAAAATGAGGACTGGAAACAGATTGGTCTGTTCATAGCAAAATTGCGGGATTATGGTCTGATTGTGCCGGTTCAGGATGCAATTATTTCTTACCTTGCCATAAAATATAATTGTTTAGTCTGCACTAATGACAAACATTTTAAGATGATTAAAACTGCGGAAGAAAGATTGCAACTGGTATAACGCATCTCCATATTCATTGGTGATTACAGAAACATAATCTCCAACAACAGAAAGCTCCAATCCCAGATTGTAAAATTTTTCTGCACGCATGATACACGGCAAGTAATTGTATTTTCTGATTTCAAATTCTAATCATTAAAGTTGTAGTTTAAAATCACAATAGCTTTCTATACTTCATTCGGAAAACAGGAAACTATGATATAATAACTTACTCAAATCCCCCTAAATTGATGTTAAAAACGGAGAGAAAAAAATGATACCTTCCGAAAAAGAAGCTTTTGAAGAATTAGAAATTGCAGGCGTGATGAATCCCGGTCCTTGGGTTTTACATTCAAAAAATGTAGGGCTTGCTGCAAAAAATATTGCTCATTATATTCCTGAACTAGATGAAAACAAAGCTTACATTTTTGGACTATTGCATGATATTGGAAGACGAGTTGGTATTGTTGATATTCCAACTCACGTTTATGAAGGCTATAAATATTGCATGCAAAAAGGCTGGGATGAAGTTGCAAGAATATGCATGACGCATTCCTATTTTTTTATGAAAGAAGAATTCAATTATGACCCGTCTAATGATTCTGAAAAAGCAATAAAAAATTACCTTTTTAGTTGTGGAAAAGCTGATGAATATGACGAATTGATTCAGTTATGTGATTCACTTGCAACTGATTATGGTTTTGTTATTCTTGAAAAACGTTTTGTGGATGTAACCAGACGTTATGGAATAATGGAGAATTATATAATTATGTTATATTATTAAATAAACGATTTTCAGAAGAAATTACCAGAAAAATATTTTATGAAATATTAAAAGCGGTGGAAGCTTGCCATAAAAGTGGTATAACTCATAATGATATTAAACTTGAAAATATTTTACCTAAGTCACTTAATGCAGGTGATGATGCCGGTGTTCTTACAGAACAGGGTGCCAAGCTTCTTGATCCAGAAGGAGATCTTGTTGCAGGTATTAAGATGGCTCCACCAGAAGGTGATGCTGGTACAGGTATGGTTGCTACCAATGCTGTCAAGCAGCGTACAGGCAATGTCTCTG
>CALAUH010000216.1 GCA_937892225.1 uncultured Treponema sp. | reverse complement strand
AGGCACATTCTTTTAATTGGCAATGACTTCATGAGCCTGTGGATGCAGTCAATCTGATATTCAAACTCCTTTGCCCTCAGTTCCTCATATCCATAGACCTTCTTCTTTCCGCTCGGCAGCAATCCCATGACAAAGATAGATGTAGCATCCCTTTTCTTTGCGATATCATAGCCAAGATAAAGAATTCCGTCTTTCTCAGGATCATATTGTCTTAAACACATTTCATCGACTGTCTTTGAAATCTGCAATTCACGGTTAAGAAGTTCATCATAAGCACCGACAGGAAGCAATTCAGAATCTTCAGATATCTCTTCATCCATATCCATTCCAGGAGTACAGCCATAGATCTCTTCAAGGGTGATGTATGATTCAGCAGTATCAATGAAAAGACATTCACATTCCTGCTGGAAATCCTCAAGAACTGAGTTTGCAAAAATCTGCTTTAATGTCTCAGATGCAAACATCTCGACCCTTTCTGCCGTATTCATGGATGGAGCAACCTTCACGGCTTTTGCTACATCGGTACAAAGGGCATTCGCAAACCACCACGGAACGTTGAAACGCTGATAGGATGGATAAGCCTTTCTGTCAGTACAGATCTCATAGAACTGTCCGACACATCCCAATGGAGTTGAACCTACTTCAATGCATCCACCACGGCTGATAACATACAATGCAGCCGTATAAACCATTCTTGACATCTTAGGCAGGAAGATGCCGAATTCATCAAGGCTTATGTCCCCGCCCTTACCACGTGGCGGCTTACATGGCATTGAAATCAATCGGCTTGTGGTCTTTCCGTTTGCATCAAGGAATTCAAGTTCCGACTTGTTCTCAGTAACAATTCTCTTTCTTGCCCATTTAGGGATTGAATCATAGAACTCCCTAGCATAACGGATTTTTTCAAGTGCATCGGATTCATTGTAAGATACAAACTGCTTTACATACTTCTGCCTTCCTGGATCCAATGACTTTGAAAGTCCTTTTAATGCAGTTGCAAAAGAGAATCCTGTTCGTCTTGACTTAAGGATGGCAATGAATTGTTTTGTAGACCTGATGAAATCTTCCTGCCAGAAATCAAGCTTCAAAGGTTCATTGTCAAACTTTGTATAGGCATAGAGATAATCAAGTCTTTCTTCTGGAGTTAACTTTTCAATCATTTATCTTCTTCTCTCCAATCTTCACAGCCTTTATCATCAGGTTCTACAACGGTAAACAGATCCTGAACAAGACAGAAACCTTTCTGTTTCTTTATGGCTTCTGAATGCTGATAGTCTCCGATGTTTTCAGTCTCTTCCACAAACCATTCACAATGAAGGCAAGTTTTTGTCATGCTAAAACTCCGTTCAAATACGCAAAATTAAATTTTTTCTGATTTTGCGTAACAAAAAAAATAGGCAGCCGATAATACTCCCATAGGGAATAGAACCGACTGCCTTTATTCAAAGCAAATCAATAACCGTTTATTTGCCAAAATATGTTTTTTGGACATAAATCGGCAAATAAAATAAATCAACCATTATTCAGCCACAATTGCAAGCAGATCATCTTCATTGCAGAAGAACATTTCAACCGGAATCGCAGCAAGCTTGTACCTATCGGCAATAACGATATCACCGGCTTTTACTGACTTTACTTCTGGACCACAATTCAGCACTTCGCACTGACAGGTTCTTGTTTCATCTTCATCCGTTGCAAGGATGATTCCTGATTTTGTCTTTACTTCCGCATTCACTTTCTTTACCAGAACACGGTTATTAAGCATCTGATACATATTGTTCATTTTCTCCCCCTTTTTATTTGATCTCAGCCTTAATCACGAGATTTTTCAAACAACTGATTTTCTGAGCTATTTCAATTCTTTCGCTTTTATTAGCAAAAGAATCGAGATACCCTTGCATTTCAGTAATACATTTCAATATCTTTCTTTCTTTTGCAGCTGATCCCATACGCTGTTTATGAACAATGTTCATTTTCTTACGATATTGTTTCCAGTATCTTCTTTGTTTAGATTTATTCAGAATACAATTTATAAAAGCAGTCATATTTATTCCCCATCCCTATTTATCCAAATCATCAAACTCTGTTTCGCTGTTATCATCAAACCACAAAAGGTAAAGGCAATTGCAGATTGCATGGGCAAGATGTGGCAATCCATCCCCGCCCTTAGCCTTGGAATCAATCTTTTCTCCGTTGATATAACTAAATACATGTCTCATAAGGGCATCTTTATAACACTTTAGATCGTCACATTTTTTCCAGTTATCAACAGAATACTTTTTTGCTCCTTCCATAAGCACTCTTGCAGCATATTCAAGTTGCTCAAAAGGAATTAAACTCCATTCTGTTTTTCCTGCATCATTTTTTACGAATTCATCATTCTTCTTTGCCAGCATAAACTTTCCTCTCCTCTTCAATTTCCACTTTGATAAACTCAACTCCACAGCCTTCCAGCAATCTTTTAGAAGCAATAACATCTTCCTTATCAGCATATTTATCTGAAGTATAGTAAATCCTTTTTACTCCAAATTCGATAAGCATTTTTGCACAGTTGCTACACGGAAACAAAGTCACGTAACATTCAAGATCCCCTGTTACATTTTCATTAATGCTTGCTATCGCAGCCATTTCAGCATGTATAACATAGGGATATTTTGATTCAACCAACGGCTTGTCATGATTCCACGGAAAATCAACCTTAGACTTTAACGGCATTCTGTTGAATCCACCCCCAACGATTTTATCATTAAGAGTAATTACACAACCTACCTTCATTCTTGGATCCCCTGAAAACTCACTGTACCTATCTGCTGTCCTTACATAATCCTTAACAAACATTTTTACATCCTCCCACTTGTTGCAATTCTTTTACCGGTATTAAAATCTTCAATGATTTTATTTACCCAGTCACACGGAATTCCAAAAACATCACCGATAGACTCAAAAGAATAATAACTACTTAAGAAGAAAACCATCTCACATTCCAGGTCAGACAATGTAGATGATCTTCTAATTTTTCTTACAGTCTTATTTCTACCAGACTGCTTTTTTATATGCGGAATTTCATGACGATTAACGTAAGAAAGTATGGCGGGACTTCCAAAATGCTCAATTATCTCTCTCATTGTATGACAGGATGCATAAGCAACGACTTCTGACTTTGGAATCTTGCGAAAATTTTCTATCCCTAATTCCCTAAGCCTAAGTCCATACTGTCTAAAATGACAGCGGACAAGGGTTCGCTTTATTCCAAAATGTTCAGCAATATCCTTAATACTGACATAAGGATTCGCCTTGACATATTCAACATATTGTTCTTTCGATACACTTTTCATCACACTCTCTCCTTAATATATCTATGCAACCATATCCTTAATGACGGTCTGAAGTATCTTTTCATCTGCATCACTAAGAACAGCCTTGATGGTTGAATCGTTGCCGTTCATCTCGACTTCAATCTCAGCATCAGGACAATAATCGTTGATTATATTTCCGCATGTAACGATTATTAATTCTCTCCAGCAAGTATATTCAGTTCCATCTATCTCAACCGGCTCTTTACGATCAAGCATTCTTGCAACCATAGGACAATTCCTTACAAACGCTCTTTTATAGCACTTAAAAGCCTTATCCAGTAATTTCTCGATGATTGTTTCGTTATTCATCTTTCACAAGCTCCCATTTGTCAAAATTATGACACTTACAATCCTTTACGGTCTTATCATAGAACTTCGCACAGTTCGCACAGCACATCATCAGTCTGATCTTCTTATCCCTTTCCCCCAAAAGTTCAAGATAACGTTTATTCTCAGACTCAAGATCATCCACTCTAGCCGAGAGAAGCTTTATTCTTGCTTTGTAGATTTCATCAGGGCTTACATTAGTCATATATACTTCTCCTCATAGTCTTGGCAAAAACCCTTGTACAGCATTTACGTGGATCGTAAGAAGTCTCTTCAGACTTGCCTGGGCAAAATGTCAATGCTTTATAGGCTCTTTTGAATGCATTCTGATCGTCAGTTTCAAGCAGGAACATGAAAAGAATGGTTCTAGCCTTCTCATTTATAATGAAATTGCAGTCTTTTTTTCCCTTATTCATACAAAAACCCTTTATTTTTTCCTTTTTTTGAGTTTTACAAGCAAAAAAGAGCAGTTTTTAAGCAAAAAACGCATAAAAAACACGATTTTTAATCAAAATCTGGCTGATTTTCACTGTTTTCTATGTAATTTTCAGCATTTTCACGCACTTTTTGATTAGAAACACGGATAGTTGTTTTAACTTTCTGAAGGTTATCCTTGATGGTCTCTACGGTAGTTTCCACATCGTAATCTCCAGTAGACTTTTCCTGATTCAGGTCTGCATTAAGCTTGATGATATCGTTGATTTCCTTTTCACGGTTCGGAAGTTTGAAAGTAGCGATACCGGACTGATTTATGTCAACATTATCGATAAGGGCAGCCTTGTCGGATTCAATATCATCCATGCTTTTGGCAACAATACGGTTGTATTTCACCCCTGTATCTTTATTCTCAATTTCCTCTGACTCATAGAAATCCTTTATATTGTATGTTGCCCGCTTAATTTTCATCTG
>CALAUH010000215.1 GCA_937892225.1 uncultured Treponema sp. | reverse complement strand
AAAATGAAAATGAGGATGAAAAAAAAGAAAAGGACAATAAAAGGGAATCGGTAACTCCAAGTCATTGGAATGAAACTGAAGATTATGTAAGCGGAACAAGAACCATCACATCACCGGATGGAAAAATTTCCATAATTGCAACATTGAAAAATAAGGAAACTGATTCTTTGGTTATTAAGTGTTTCGATTCAGTTCTAACAATGAATAAAGATGGTATCGTTCTGAATCCTAAGAAAATTGATATTGATGTAGGATCTGGAGATATCAGTTTGACAACAACAGGAGATGTTTCCGTCAATGCAAATAGTGTAAATATCAATAATGGTGCATTGGAGATTACAAAGTCATGACGAATAAATTTGTAGCAGTAGAAGGATGCACTTTGACTTTAAGTTCAGGAACAGCTCTTTCAGTGCAGATTACAACCAGTGCTTCTTCCAAACATAAGGTAGATGGAAAAGGAATTTATTTCGGAACACTGACTATAAAGATAGACGGTTTCACATCTGAAAAAATTGATGCCGGTGGTATGGGAGTTGGTACTCTTAATCCAACTGCCAGTTTAGTCAGTAGTAATAAGCAAGGAATTAAACAGAAAGTTGTTAGGGTTGATGATGTTTCGGAACAGATTTTTGTTTCAGGGACAAAAAGCGGAAATCCGGCAACAGATATTGTGACGGTTAAAATTTCAAATGCAGGACAAAAAAAAGTTAAGGCGGCTTAAATGGGTAGTATATTAGCGGATAGATTTTTTAATGCAAATCTTAGGGATAAGGCTTATCTGATCGAATTTTACAATGGAAACGTTCTTGAACAGTCCTTTTCATTCTGTTTACCGGCTCAGAATGAGCAGATAACATCGCCACAGAAAGTCTATGAGACTAAAACTTATGATGGATCCGTTATCGATGATTACGGCAACGATATTGAACAGGTAAATCTATCTGGCTCAACCTACAATACTGAAGTCAGATTAATTTACGCAGGTCCAGGAACAACAAAGTCGGTTACAGGTGAACAGGAAATATTCAAGCTTAGGGAGTTGCTTAGGAATTACGGCAAGAATTACAAGCTTATTAATAAACATGTGTTCTTATACGATCTTTCTTCTCCTGAGTTTAAATATTGGGAAGTCTTTCCTAAAGAGCTGAGGATTGAACGGTCAAAAGACAGTCCATTTGCCTATAATTACAGTTTTAATCTGCTTGCTGCTGAATCGACAGGTATTTTGGGGAATAAAAATCTAAATTGGCTTCAGAAATTTGTAAAATCTTTTAATGATTTCAAAGAGAAGGTCATGTCATATACTGAGGTTTTGTTAGTCGGTATGGTGTATTTTGATCAGGCTTTGGATTATATCAATGTCATAAAAGATGTTGTTAACCAGACAGAAGATGTTATCAATACTTATATTGATATTACTAATGGATATGCAAATATTGCAGCAAAAGTAATGAATGAAACAGTCGGTCTTGGTGATTATGTAGTAAAGTCACCGCTTAGAATTTATTCGATGGGTATTTCAGTATTCAATTCGACAAAAAAACTGCTTGAATCATGTAATAATCTAAAAAACTGGTGTAGGAATCTTGGTGATGATTTTAAGAAATCGGCTGATGCAATAAACAAACAGTACAATGCAAGTGTCGATGAAATCAAAGATGAATGGAATGTACTTACCAATCAGATTTGCCGTGGAGCAGAAGAAGTTCATGCTGCCAGCATAATGGCTACCACAAACAATGGAGTTGTAACCATGCCAGGTGGAGAAGATGATGATACCATCAAACTTACCTATGGATTTAAGGAAAAAACTCTTAAGGATGGAGATACTTGGGATAACATCGCCTTTGAAACTTATGGAGATTCTTCTTTGGGTATTCTGCTTGCATCCTACAACGGAACTTTGACCGAAGAATCATCATCTGAGATAGTTCCAGGAAAGACAGTATATATACCTATTCTTGATGAAGTTAAGAGTACTTCTAACAATGAAGTCTATAACGAGCCTGGAGTGATAGACAATTACGGCAAGGATATAGAAATACAGAACGGTGATTTCGGTGAGCAAAACGGAGATCTGGCAATTGTCAATGGGTTGAATAACCTTACTCAGGCTATATTGTTCCGTTTATGTACATCCATCAACAACAGGATAAGAAATACTGTATACGGTATCAAGAGCTCGGTAGGATATTCTGTAGCAATCGCAAATAAATACCTTGCATCTTCTATCACCCAAACTGTATTGACCGATCCGAGAGTTTCAGAAATTCAAAGTCTGCAATGGGAAGGTAGCGGTTCAGAACTGAAAATAAATTTCAGCTATACAGATATCAATGATCAGAATCAGTCTTATGGGGGAGAATAATGATTACAAGAGATTACAACGAGATTTTAACAGACATGAAAAATCACATGATTACAAACCAGAAGAAAATCACGGATTTTAATGAAGGTTCTGCTATCATGACAATGTTTGAATCAATTGCTAGACCAATTGAAACTGCTTATATTGATACCAGAAATGGCTACACAAACATTCTAAAGATGATTGCTTATGCTGTTTTTGATTTCAAGAGAAAGGAAGGTGCTAAGGCAACGGTTTCCGTAGTCTTTTCTGCTGTTGAGGAAGTCAATCAACAGGTTGTAATACCAATCAATACAAGAATTTCTGATGGAAATGTAGTCTTTATTACAAATTCATCAACAGTTATTGAAGCTGGAGAGAAAGATTCACTTCCGGTTACGGCTCAGGCTGAAAGCATCGGGCTGAAATATAATGTATTGCCTAATACAATAAAACAGATTGAATCATCAGTTCCAGGAGAAGTCATATCTGTTATTAATGCAGGGAAGGCAGTTGGCGGTGCTGACAACGAGACTGAAAGCGAGATGCTTGCAAGATTCAAGGAATTCATTAATGGCTTGCAGGGATCAAATGAATATGGAATAAGGGATGGAGTTAGAGCTCTTGAGGGTGTCAGATCAGTGGGAATCGAAGAACATTTTCCACCTAAAAATAATGTCTATAACTTCACTGTTTATGTTGATGATGGTACTGGGAAAATGACTGATGAACTTAAAGAGGAAGTTAGAAGGGTTATCGATGGAGATAATTCAAGTCTATATCCAGGAAAGAAAGCTTGTGGAATTAATGTGGATATTCAGCCGGCTAACATTGTTCAGATTAACATTAACGTAACCTGTACGATTTATAGAACTGAAAATGCGGTTGCCATCAAGGATATTCAGGAATATCTTGAAGAACTGATCAATGGTAAGGGTATCGGAGATAATATTGTTCTTACTGATATCGTATTGAAACTCCGTAGACTTGGCTATATTACAGATGTTAACGATCTTCTTGTTAATGGACAGCCTAAAAACATTGAGATAGGAGAAGATTCTATCGCAAGATTAAACGAAGTTCATATTGAGTTGAGGAATGCTTAATGAGTATTAAAAATCAGTTGAGAAACAGTTATCCTAACAATATAGACAAGACTGCAGAAATCTTTAAGGCTCTAGTGGCAAACGATAAAGGGACTGCCGTTTTTGAATCCCTTTTGAACGATTTACTGGTGTACATGAAAGAGTGGTACAGCACGCCTTCCGTATACGATCAGGAGGGAGAATTACTTGACAGAACTATATCGTTTTTCTCGTACATCACAAGATTTACAGATGAAACCGACTTTGCATTGAAAAATAGAATTGCTGCGTTATTCATCCGAAATCATGATGAATCATGGGGCAGTAAATTCAACATCAAGAGAGTTTTTGAACAGTATTTCCCATCAGGAACTATCTATGTTGTCGAGAATTCTTTCCCTATAAATCAGTCTTTAATTAAAGAAGGTGACTTTATCTCAACAAGTTTAACATTCTGGGATGCTGAAAATATAGAGATCGATAAAAGAGCAAGATTTTCTAAAAGTAATGGAATTGTGCTACTGAATGAAACTTCATCACTAAAACAGACTGTCGATGTAAACAATCATGCTGATTTATCATATTTCCTGCATTTTTTCTGCAAGGGGAAATGTTTTGTAGAAATTACAGATAATAACGGTAGATATTGGAATAACGAATTAAAAATATGGCAAGCAAATCAATCTTCCGCATTATTTAACAATGAAGAATGGGATAATTGTGATTTATGGATTTCAAATTTTTCGGAAGGGGATTCAAGGGAAATCGATGAAACAATAACATCTGTGACAGTCAATTTTATCGGAAATCCTGAAAATGAGTGTTATATTGATTATGTAAGGCTATTCGAGAAATACACTTATCCTTCATTTACCGTTATTGCACAGTTTACAACATCAAACACTTATGGGGCATTAGGTTTGTTTCCTGGAGAAAATGATCCTATGGAAGAGCATACTCAATTAGCTTATGATAATGCTGGTTATTATGATGGTGTGTATATGACTGGTGTAGCAGCCGGATTTGCCCAAGATATCTATCAGGATCTTCTGAATTATCTCAGGGCATCCGGTGTAAAGGCTAATATCGAAATTGTCTCTAAAGATTATTATGAGGATGATTGATTAAATTCCGCTTGATCCGAAACCTTCTCCACGATTTGTTGTGGAAAGGTT
Source organism: uncultured Treponema sp. (assembly GCA_937892225.1). Lineage (GTDB taxonomy): Bacteria > Spirochaetota > Spirochaetia > Treponematales > Treponemataceae > Treponema_D. The sequence goes on along the minus strand of CALAUH010000215.1, from coordinate 990 downwards.
TTCGGTTTCTACAAACTTGTATCTGTCTGCTTCATGGCACATTATCTGGCATACTCTGTCACCAGGATTGACCGTAAAGGCTTTTTCTGAAAAGTTTGAGATAATTCCGCCAAGTTCATTTCTGTAAGGCTCGTCTATAAGTCCTAACTGTGCGACAACGTGGTTTTTTGCTGCAAGTCCACTTCTAGGTCGAACATCAGCATACCAGTTTTTCGGCAGTTCAAGGCAAAATCCCAAAGGAATTATTGTTACTGTTCCTGGCTCAATAGTTAAAGGCTCGTCAAGTCTTGCATGGCAGTCATAGGCGGCATCTCCATTATGTTTCTGTTCTGGCATTTGTCCACCGTCAAGTATTTTAATCTTGATAGGAGTTGGATTTATCTTTTTAAATATCCATCCGGACATAAGCTTGAATAGGGATTGCTTTTCGTCATAGGCTCTTACGAAATCAATCAATTTCATAACACAAATAACAAGAATTGCAATCAGAATGACTGCAATGGCGATTAGATTCAATGTCTGCAATACTCTTTCCATAGACATTTTCTCCTTGATTAATAAAATGGTGCAGCTTATCGAAAACTGCTACGGCTGACTGGTTACAGCAGGTTTATAAGACCATTTCTGCTCTTATTCCTTCCACAGGAGTTTGTTTTGAAAAACTAAATATGTTTATATTATGAAATATCGAATTCGTCAAGCCGAATTTGTTTGACATAGGCTTAATTCTATGATATATTCCATTTTGTCGAATTCGTTGAGACGAATTAATGCAATGCTATTTGGTTGGGTTGCAGGATTGCTTTGTGATCCTAGCCGGTAAGACAACCCAACAATCTTGCCGGCTACTTTTTTTAGGAGAATTCTATGTCTGGTATTTCGTGGATTAAGATTACTACTGACATATTTGATGATGAGAAAATCTTGCTTATTGAATCTCTTCCAGAACATGATTCAATAATTGTTATTTGGTTTAAGCTTTTGGCATTT
>CALAUH010000214.1 GCA_937892225.1 uncultured Treponema sp. | reverse complement strand
CAAGAATTGTTTCTGCACCACCACCTGGAGAACCGATTTTCTTAGCACAAATTTCTTCGGTTGCAAGTAAATGTCCACCAATAATCTGTGCTTTTTTTCCTTTCAAAACAATACTCTTCATTGCAGTAACATTTGAATTAACAATACTGTCAGATACAATTACATTTTCTTCTACTTCAACAGTTGCATCATTAATAAATTTGGCCCATAAAGATTTACCAGCTTTAACAGTACCTTCACCTTTACCAAAAATACCCTGTTTTACATATATATTGCCTGTAGCTTCAAGTTTAGATTTATCTACAATTCCATTTACTTCAATATTTGTTGCTTCAACTTTATATCCATCTTCAACAGAACCTTTAATAATAACAGTTCCAACAAATTTAATATCACCAGTTTTAACATTAACTGCATCAAGATATTTAACTGGTTCAACACAGACTTTACCATTAACAAGCATTACTTCACCGTCTATCTGTGCTTTAATTGTAACACCATCTCTATCTAATTTAACATTAGCACCTAACTGAATAGGAATATCTTTTCCGTTTTTTGCTTCAAGATAACGACCAAAGATTGTTTTACCACCCTTTCCTCTTTCAGGAGGCATTTTCTGGGCAAGAGGCTGATCAGCAATAACGTTCTGAATTTGATTAAGCTCTTTGTAATTGATATTTCCAGTTTCTGAAATTTTTGCTTTTAAATTTTTAGGATTTGTTTCAAAATTATATGAAATATATGCATCCCTTCCATCAACAGGCATAATAGCAGCAGCAACTTCAAAAGGAATATTGTAAATAGGATTATCAACAAATTCATTTACTTTATCCATTTCTACACATTGTTCGATAATACCCTGAGTCATTAAAGCTCGTAAAATTAAATCCTTTGAAACTTCAGCACCACTCATCGAAGGTGGAGAAACAATTATACTTGCCTTCATTTCATCTTTAGTTGTATCAACAGTAACTAAAGCATCTCCAGCCTGAACATGTTTATATTTTCCAACAGAAACATATTCATTATTTGTTCCAGATTTAATATATTTTTTAACATGATTTTCGTTAATTTCGAGAGTATCTTGTCTTTTTAAATTATCTAAAACTTCAGAAAGATTAATTTCTGCACCCTGTCCAACAGGTAAAATTACTTTAAGCATTAATTCAGAACCAAAATGACGTACATAGAATAATCCATCTTGATTTTTCTGAGTTTCAATTTCGCCTTCAAATTCTTCGTTGAATAAACCATCTGAAGCAAGTTTTGTTGATTTTTTAATAGTAGAAGGATCCTGATAAATCTTTAATTTCCAGTGCTTCTTTCCTAATCCTAAAAATCCTTCACTGCCTTTTTCGATAATTTCATATTGAAGATTAGAAACTTTAGTATCTAATTGAACAGCTGCATCAGCTAAAGCTTCATCTATAGTATCAGCATTAACTTCTACCATATGAAGTTCATTATCGATTTCGAGACGATTTTTCATTTCCTGACGCAATTGATCTAAAGTTACCATTAATATTTTACCAGATTAAATAATACCTTTTCTAAGATTTGTAAGTTTAGCTCTTAATCTTAAATTAGCTTTAGTATGTAACTGTGAAATTCTTGATTCACTTACTTCAAGAACTTCGCCAATTTCTTTAAATGTTAAATCTTCATGATAGTACAGAACAATTACCATTTTTTCTTTTTCTGGTAATTCATTAATTGCTTCTGCTATAACTTTTTTTATTTCTTCTCTTTCTGCAATAACATCTGGATTTAAACTTGAAGGTGATTCAATATTATTTCCAATTGACATATTATCATTATCATCACCTGCATACCAGACATCATTTAAAGAAAGAATACTTGTTCCAGAAACTTTCATAACAGTTTTATGATATTCATCTTCTGTCATGTTTAATGAATTTGCAATTTCTGTATCAGATGCAGTTCTTCCAAGTCTTGCTTCCAAAGTTGTAATTGCATCTTCAATTTCTCGAGATTTCTGTCTTACTGAACGTGGAACCCAGTCTATCTGTCTTAATTCATCAAAAATTGCACCTCTAATTCTTGTAACAGCATATGTTTTAAATTTTACATTTTTAGAAGTATCATATTTGTTAATTGCATCTAATAAACCAAATTGTCCGAATCCAACCAGATCATCAAATTCAACACTATTAGGCATACCTACAGCAACTTTTCCAGCTACATATTTTACAAGAGGCATGTATTGTCGAATAAATTTATCTCTAATTGCAGGAGATTTAGTTTTCTTAAATTCTTCCCAAAGATCGTCTTCTTCTTTTTCATCATTAATCGGCATATTGTCTCGTCCTTATCTATGATTCTTGAGCTAAAATCGAACTGATTGCTTTCGCCATAAGCGAAGAATCTTGGATTTCCCCAGTTGTTTCCTTATTTTTTATAGTATCCAATGAATTTACAAAACCAGAATCAGATGCATCTGAATCATAACTTTCTGAAGCAGAACTATTTGAATCAGTTGCAAAAATTTTATCACTTAAATCTGGTAATACATCAAGATTTTCTGATGTATTATTTAAAGAACTAATATTTTCAGAAGCTACATTCTGTGCATTTTGAACATTTTGATTTGTTTCAGCTTCCGGTAAAACATCAATCTGTTCATTTTGTGCAAAGGCTTTTTTATCTAAATTAGCTGCTTCTGTTCCAGAAATATTTTTAAGCGTTTCCATTTTCCTTATTGGAATAAATTCATCGCCACTTTTTATAGTTTCATGTTCTTTATTTTGATTAATAAAAATATCTGATTCATCTAATAACTGTCTGTTATCTCCAACATCAAAATGATTTTGTGAATCAGTTTCATCTAATTCCTGATCTTCTACAACAAAATCAATATGTTGTCCCACAGGAGAAATCGGTGTTTCAACAGATATATTCGTATTATCATTAGATGTAAGTTCAACAGATAAAAATTTATTGTAGACAAATTTAATTAATACTGCTAAAACTGCAAAAATAACTGCAAATAATAAAGCGGTAATTAAAACTTTTCCAAAATTTGAATGTGAAAATAAACCACAAATAAGAGATAAAATAAAACCTAAAAAAGCGGCTGTTAAGACAGAACTTGAGCTAGAACTTACCTTTTTCATTTTACCTCCCATTAAATGATACTATATTATACATCATATTTTGAAAAATTAATAGTTTTTCTTTTTACTTTTTCTTACTTAAGAACTTTTTCAAGAAATTCTGAACACCTTCGTTATATTCAGGTTCATTTTTTTCTATTTTACCAACAATGTGTTTTAAACATACAGCCGGTTTTGAAGTCGGATTAACAACAATAAACGGTTTTTGTCTAATAACACTTGCCTGAACAACAGGATCTTCGTAAACAAAACCTAAATATTCAACTTTATATCCAAGGAATTGACCTACGATTGTAATGATTCTTTCAGAAATTCTTTTTCCTTCATCTGCTGAATGCACTCTGTTTACAATCAATTTAATATTTACAGTATGATCAACAATTTCTGTAGTAATAATTTTTATGATTCCATAAGCATCTGTAATTGCAGTTGGTTCTGGAGTTGTTACTACGAATACATCATCTGCAGCAGCAACAAACTGTAAAACGTTATTTGCAATTCCTGCACCTGTATCTATGATGATAATATCAGCATTACCAAGAGCGGCAAATTGTTTGGCAAAATAATCAAGTTCATCAACACTCAAATTGGCTATTTTAGAAAAACCGTTTGCACCAGCAATAAACTTAATGCCAAATTCAGTATCCATAATGATTTCTTTCATGGTCTTCTTTTTATTAATTACATGCATTAAGTTATATGTTGGAACAATATTAAGAAGAACATTAACATTAGCCATTCCCAAATCGCCATCGATTAATATAACTTTTTTTCCTAACTGTGCATAAGCAATTGCCATATTAACTGCAAAATTAGTTTTACCTACTCCACCCTTTCCACTTGTAATCGCAATGATTCTAGTGTTCTGTTGTTTTTTAGGTGCTTCATTATTGCTGTCTTTCATTAACTCTCTTAATTCCTGAACCTGTTCTTCCATAATTTTTATTCTCCAAATTTGTCTTCTATATGTATTCTGTCAATTTCAAAACCAGAAAGATTTTTTAACATTTCTATAACATTAGCTTTTTGTATGTTTTTAGGTACATGCTGCCCGTCTGTTATATATGAAATTGATTTATTTTTTTCCCAAAGTACACTGATAATATTACCAATTCTTTGAGTTTCATCCATTTTTGTTATGATTATTGATTCATAAGCTAAAGGTTCATAGTTTCGTAAAACATTTTTCAAATCACTAGCTTTAGTTGATGCAGAAATTGCTAAATATACATCTGGATTCATTTTTACATCTAAAAGATTTTTCATATTACCAATATGTATTGCATCATTTGGACTATATCCACTTGTATCAATAAATATATAATCCACATGTTCTTTATATTCCTGAGAAATCTGTTTTACATCATCTATTGTTTCTGCTTTCTGTACATTTTTTCCAAGAATTTCACCAAATTTTGCGAGCTGTTCATGAGCACCAACACGCATTGTATCAATTGTTAAAATACAAATTTCAGGTTTTGGTAAATCATTTTTCTGAGATTCCAAAAGAGTATTTGATGCTAATTTTGCAATTGTTGTTGTTTTACCAACCCCTGTAGGTCCAATAACGATTACAACATGTGGCGGTCTAAAAACCTTTTCTTTACTTATAGTAATTGATTCTCCAATCCAATCTACAACATATCTTTGAACAAGTTTAAAATCATTTAACTGATCAAGAGTAAATGTATTTTGAATTTTATTTTCAATCATTTTTATATAATCATAAGTAAATTCATTTTCTGATAAAAGTTCACCGATTCTTGTAATTGATTCATGAGTTTCAACTTTTGAATTCATATCAACTTTTGTAT
>CALAUH010000213.1 GCA_937892225.1 uncultured Treponema sp. | reverse complement strand
ATAAATAAATAAATAAATAAATAAATAAATAAATAAATAAATAAATAAATAAATATTTAACATTTTATTTACAAAAAAAGAAGCAAATTTCTATTTACTTCCAGTAGAACCAAATCCACCTGATCCTCTATCTGTTTCATCTAATTCATCAACTTCATTAAATTCAACTTTTAAGAATGGTGTAACTACCATTTGAGCTATTCTTTCATTTTTTTCAATTGTTTTTGGTTCATTTGATTGATTATAAAGTGCTACCATTACTTCACCACGGTAATCACTATCAACTACACCTACTTTGTTAGCTGGTGCTAATCCTTTTTTTGTTGCTAATCCGCTACGGGCGAATATTCCCCCAAAGTATCCTTCAGGAATTTCAATTGCTAAACCTGTTCCGATTTGCACTGTACTATGAGCATCTATAACTATTACTTTATCAACATCAGCGTATAAATCATATCCTGCCGCTTGTTCACTTCCTCTAGTTGGAGTCTTTGCAGTTTCTGTTAATCTTTTAAAATTTACTTTCATATTGTTCTCCTGTTATACCCAATTATACCCCTCATCTTAAAATGGGGGGGTATAATTATTGATATAACTAAAAGGTTTAAAAGGAGGATTTGCAAAATGGCAAAGACTAAAGAAGAAAAAAATTTAACTGAAAATAAGGTTATCGAATCTACTCAAACTAATGAAGAGGAAGCTAATAACAATGCTATTCTTAGTGTCACAGAATCATCTATAACGGAAGGAACTGGTGCTAATGACACTACCACTCCAGTTTCAAAAGAAGAACACACAAGCGATGCTAAGGCCAATGAAGCTTATAATGAGCTTCTTTCTATTGTTCAAATGCTTGCAAAGGAAGTTCAAGAATTAAAGGGTGCTCAAGCTGCACAGGCAATTCAAGCTCCACCAATGTATACTAGTGCTTTTGATAGTAACGACAGAGCTTCAGAGCTTATTAATCTGCTTGCAAATAGACGGTCTGACAAAGAAGTTGTGATTGTTCACAACTGTGAACTTATTGGAGGATTAACTGCTCATCTTGACCTTACTGGTCTTACTATTGATTTTAGAGCTCTTGGAGAATAGAGAGTTCTTAGTTGGCAGCAATTTGAAGAATGTGTATCTAAGTATCGTTCATTTTTTGAGAAACAAGTTATTCTTCTTGGAGATGAATATTCTGAACTTGGTTACAGATATAGTCTTCCTTGCGTAAAGCGTGGAGATAATCATACAATGACACATGATGAAATGGCTGCATTTATCAACGCAAATATCAACTGTCCTACTTGTGGTTCTAAAAATAGAAAATATACAGCAGTTCGCGAATTCAACCTTATGTTCAAAACATATCAGGGTCCAATTGCTGATGATTCACATCTTATTTACCTTCGTCCTGAAACATGTCAGGGTATTTTTACAGATTTTAAGAACATTGTTCAGTCAAATCGTATGAAAGTTCCTTTTGGTGTTGCTCAGGTTGGTAAATCTTTCCGTAACGAAATCATTTTTAAGAACTTTATTTTCCGTACTTGTGAATTTGAACAGATGGAAATGGAATATTTCTGTAAACCTGGAACAGAAGATGAAACATTTGAACGCTGGAGAAATGATCGCTGGCAGTTCTACTTAAAATACGGTATTCCAGAAGAACAGCTTAAATGGCATCATCATGACAAATTAGCTCATTATGCTAAAGATGCTTACGATATCACTTACAATTTCCCAATCGGATTTGAAGAAATCGAAGGTATCCACTCTCGTACAGACTTTGACCTTTCTCAGCATCAGATTTACTCAAAGAAAGATATGTCTTACATTGATCAGGAAGACGGAAATAAAAAATACGTTCCATACGTTATTGAAACTTCTGCCGGCTTGAACCGTAACTTCTTGATGTTCTTGTGTGAAGCATACGAAGAACAGAATGTTGCAAAAGAAGGCGAACCAGAAGATTACAGAACTGTATTACATTTGGATCCACGTTTGGCACCAATTACAGTTGCAGTTCTTCCATTGATGAAAAAAGATGGTCTTGCTGAAAAAGCAAAAGAAATTCAGCACCTTCTTAAAGAAGATTTTGTAACTGATTATGATACTTCTGGAACTGTTGGTAAACGCTATCGCCGTCAGGATGAAGTTGGTACTCCTTTCTGTGTAACTGTTGATTACGATACTATTCAGGAAAAGAAGGATGATGGTACTCCAAATGAATTGTTCAATACTGTAACTGTTCGTTTCCGTGATTCTATGGAACAGGAACGTGTTGCTCTTGATGATTTGGTATTCTTTATTCAGAAAGCAATCAAAAATTACAAACCTGTTGTAAGAACTGACAGATAAACAAAACGGCATAAATGCTGTTCGTGTAAGTTTAGAGAATAAAAGACTGGTCTGTGTTTGTACAGACTAGTTTCTCTAAAATTACACGGAGGTAATTTTAGAGTGGAGTATATTCGTCTTGGAAAAACAAATTTATTAAT
>CALAUH010000212.1 GCA_937892225.1 uncultured Treponema sp. | reverse complement strand
TAATATTTTCCTTTTTGAAAATAAAAAAGCCTTAAAAAATAAAGGTAATATTATATTAGCAGTTTCTATATTTTTACTTCAATTCTTTGTTATCTGTAGTGTTTTATTAATGGATAAAAATGGGATTGATATTTTTCTGTTAAATGAGTTTGAAAATATTGATAATAATATTATATCTCTTTTTATTAATAAGTTTTTCCCTTTTTATAATTTCCTTTTTATTATGACTATAGTTTTTTCTTTTGGGATAAATATTGTTTGTAGTGAAAAAGAAGAAGGTACTTTGGAAACTCTAATGTATTTACCTGTGAATCGTAAGAGTGTCTTTATACAAAAATTTAATTCACTTTTTTTTATTAGTTATATATTTTTTATTCTATCTATTTGTTTTGATTTTTTTATTATTTTAGCTTTTGGATATGTAAAAATAATTGATGTAAAATTTTGGATTTTATATATTTTTGTTTTTATGCCTATTTGGATTTTATTTATTTCTACAGCTGTATGGATGATTTCATTAAAAGTTTTTAATACAAAAAAAGCTTATCAATATTCATTAGGATTTGCATTTGTATTATTAATGTTATTAAATACAATTAATATATTAAAAATTAATGTTTATGAAATAAATTTTTATATCATTATTTCTTTAATTTTACTTATTGCATCTTTATTATGTATTTTGTATCTAAAAAAATGTAATCTTGAAAAAATAATATTTAATGAAAATAAATAATTCATTATGTGTTCATAATTAAAATATTGTGCTATATTTTTAAAATATGAATAAGACAGTTTACATAATCGGACACAAAAATCCTGACACAGATGCGGTTGTTTCTGCAGTAGGATATGCAAAACTTAAAAATCTACTTGGACATAATGAATATGTTGCAGCAAGGGCAGGGCATTTAAATCCACAGACAAGTTATATTTTTGAAAAATTTGGGATTCAGCGTCCTGAGTACATTCCTGATTTAATTCCTAAAGTAAAATATTTTATGCAGGATAGAATTGAAACTGTTACAGAAGATGTTTCAGTTTGGGAAGCAATTGGCAGAATGGAAAAAAATGAAACTCGTGTTATGCCGGTTGTTGATAAGGATGGAAAATATCTTTCGCTTTTACATTATTCAGGATTTGCAAAAGGTGTTCTTACAATCTTAAATCCAGAAAAGAAACATAATTTTACGACAAGCATAAATCTGATTACAAAAACTCTTAATGCGCAACCTATTTTTGTAAAAGATGAAGATAAAATTATAAAGGCATCTATTCATGTTGGTTCTTCATCAGATAAAACATTTATAAAAAGATTAGAATCACATTCAAGCGAAGATATTGTTGTAATTGCTTCTGATCGTGAAGATATTCATCGTATTTGTATTGAACATAAAGTTAAACTTTTGATTACAACAAGTGGCTGTGTGATTAATAAAGAACTTCGTGAACTTGCTGAAAAAAATGGAGTTTCTGTAGTTGTAAGTCCATATTCAACATCTCCAACTTCTATGCTTATTGCTTATTCCATGCCTGTAAGTTCTTTTGGTGATAAAGAAATTCAGACAGTAAGACAAAATGATTCTGTAGGCAAAATAAAAGATATATTTAAAAATGCACAGTGTAAATATCTTCCTGTTGTTGATGATAAAAATCTTATTGTAGGTATGGTTTCTGAACATGATTTAGTAAAGGAACCTAAAATTGAAGTTATTCTTGTAGATCATAATGAATTGACACAGGCAGTAGAAGGAATTGAACATTATGCGATTCAAGAAGTAGTAGATCATCACAGAATCGGTGCAATCCCTACTAAGAATCCAATTACATTTATTAATCGTCCGGTTGGTTCTACTTCTACTCAGATTGCCGGTTTGTATAAAGAATATAAAATTCCAATTCCAAAAGAAATTGCTTCATTATTGTTATGTGGAATTTTATCAGATACTTTAATTTTACAGTCAGCAACTACAACTGATGTTGATAAGGAAATTGCGGAATATTTATCTGATATAACTGATTTGGATATTAAGGAACTTGGTAATGAAATCTTGATTGCAGGAAGTAATGTAAGCGGTAGAAATGCCGGAGAATTAATCCGTCAGGATATGAAAGAATATATAGAAGATAAAGTAATTTATACTGCAAGTCAGATTGAAGTTGGTAATCCTAAAGAAATTCTTGACCGTAAAGCAGAATTTATGGCTGAACTTGAAATTGAACGCAGAAGTCATAAAGCATTGTTTTCTTGTTTATTGGTAACTGATATTACAAAACTTTCCAGCGTTTTATTAATGGATTGTGATCCTAAATTTACAGAATTTATTACTTTTCCAAAATATGAAGAAAATATTTATTATTTACAGGGTGTCGTTTCCAGAAAAAAACAGCTTGTACCATTATTGACTGAACAAGTCATTAGTTACAATAAATAAAATAAATAAAAAAAGGAGCCGGGCGGCTCCTTTTTTTATTTATTATTCCCAACCAAAAGTTGCTGGCGGTTTATTTGTACAATCGTAATAAACTGCATCTACAAATGGCAATGCGGAAATCTGTTTAAGAATATTATCAATTAATTCTTTTGGTAAATGTGCAAAACGGGCTGTCATTACATCTTCAGAACAGACTGGGCGTAAAACAAATGTTGAATGTTCTGCAGAACTTGCATATGGCAAAATAATTGTCAAATGCTGGAAGATTTTATCGTACCAGAGAGATTTATGTAATTGTGTAAGAACAATGTTATCTACTTCGCGGAGCTGGTCCAAACGACGGCGGTCACAGTATCCTTCCTGAATCTTCAAATCTTCATCTTTTACATTTGGATTTTGCCAGAGCTGAACTAATGTTCTGTTTAATAAACTTGCACTGTTTGTAATGTTTGATGATGCTGCTTCAATTTTTTCCCATTTGCCTGGAAGGTGGAAAAATCCGTTGCCTTCATCTGCAAAACGCAATACAGCTGGGAAACGGTAAGTTCTAAAATCACCTTGAACACCAACTGATTTTACTGGCAATACTAATTTCTGCATTCCTTCAGAGCATTTTTCACAGAACTGATTTACTTCAATTTTCTGGAATTCATCAATTGCACGTTTGTATTCGTCTTTATCTGCATCACTTACATTTCCATTTGAACACAAAACGTTGATTGAAAGTCCAGGTCCTGGGAATGGATGACGCATTACAAGTTCTTCTGGAAGTCCAAGTTTTTTACCAATTGCACGAACTTCATCTTTGTATAAATCTTTTACAGGTTCAATGATTAATCCTTTTGCAATTAAATCTTGAATTCCTTGAACGCGGTTATGATGTGTTTTAATTGTATTTGAATTTTTAGTTCCACCAGATTCGATGATATCTGGATAAAGTGTTCCCTGTGCTAACATCCACATATCTTCATCAAGGTGCTGTTTTGCTACAACTTCATTACGAACGGTGATAAAATTTTCACCAACTGCCATACGTTTTTTCTGTGGATCTGTAAGGCCTTTAATTGCATTAAGGAAACTTTCGCTTGCATCTTCAACAATAAAATTATTGAATCCAAACTTTTTATAGGCAGCGGCAACATTTGCACTTTCATTTTTACGCATAAATCCGTTATCAATGTGCAAACCTAAAACTCTGTCCTGTCCTAAAGCTTTATTTAATAATGCGAATGTAATTGTTGAATCTACGCCACCGCTTAAGAACAAAAGAACATTTTTGCCTTCTGCTTCTTTTTTAATATTATCAAGGATTACCTGAAGTACTGTATCCTGGTCCCAGTTTTTTTTCATGCCGCAGTAATTTGCAAAGTTCTGGAAAATCTGATTTCCGCAAGGTGTATCTTTAACTTCACAATGGCACTGAAGACTGAATCTCTTTTTTGCAAGATTTTGTGTTGCTGCAAACGGACAGTCTTTTGTACTGCCGACAACTTCAAATCCTTCTCCAATCTGTAAAACTCCATCCTGATGGCTCATCCAGACCTGCTGAGTTGGTTCAATTCCTTCGAAAAGCGGACATTTTACCTGTGGATTTAAGTTTAAAGTTGCAAATCCGAATTCTCCAACTGGAGCTTTATCAACTTTTCCGTTGTAGCCAAGATGAACCATATAATGACCATAACAGAGTCCTAAAATTGGAATATCTAAATCAAGAATTTTTGAATTGAATTCAGGCACTTTTTCATCATAGACAGAAGCAGGACCGCCTGAAAAAACAATGCCCATACAATTTTCAAAAACATCTAAATCTGTAGAAGGAAGGGCAATTTCTGAATAATAACCTAACATACGGAAACGTTTTGCAATTAAATGTGCATACTGGCTTCCAAAATCTAATACAACAATTTTTTCGCGTGACATAAAAAGATTATAATTATTTTTGCACTGCTAATCAATGAAAATGTTTTATTAATTTTCTTCTTCTTCGTAAAGTTCAGCAGTATATGACGAAACCTTAGAAAGAGCTTTTGCGGCAGCTTTAGGATTGTTTTTAAGAAGCTGTAAAAATTCTTCGGATTTAAGTATTGTTATTACACAGTCAGTTTTTGCAATTGCAGTATCTGTTCTGCTTTGATTTAAGATACAATGCATTTCTCCAAAGAAACAGCCTTCTTTTAAGGTAGTTTCTGTTCCGTCTTCAGCAATTCTTGAAATAAGACCAGAACGAATATAATAAACACTGTCTGCATCATCATTAATATTAAAAATTATCTGGTCTTTTTTAAATTCTTTTGTTGAATATTTTGTAGTATCAGCAATTGGTGTTCTGAATATTTTAAGGATGAATTTTCCCCATTTTGTAAGTTCGTTTTCTTTACTTGGAGCAAGATAAAGTACACCAAAAGAAAGACTGTCTAAGAACATTGTTGAATGCATCATCTGGGCAAAGAAAAGAAAAATGTAGAAGAACATCATTACCTGCATCATAAGAATAAGGATTGTACTGATTGCACCGTAAATTAAGTTATAATTAGAAGGATTAAAAAAGTGTCGTACAAAAAGTGTTGTGATGTAGAAAACGATTGTAGATACTGCAGCATAAAATACCTGAATTCTTTTTTTAGGTTTTACGCTTGGTCCTAATTTGTAAATTAAAAGTGTAAATAAAAAGATGATGATAAAAATGATGAACTCTGCATTTGTACTTAATTTAGCAAGGAATCCTAATGGTAAAAAATCATTGAGGGATTGAAAAAACGGCAGATCAGCAAGACGGTTTAAACAGAAAATTCCAATCATTAATGCAATAATAATTAAAATCAAAAGGAATTCCAGTAAAATCATTATTACCTGATTCCAGATAGGTTTACGTTTTGTAATACTGTTAAAAATGCGAGACATTGCCTGAATGACTGTAGCAAAAAGTTTTCTTGCCATCCAGATAACCCATATTCCTAAGAATACTTCAATCCATGAAACAGATTTTGTATTCATTACTTCTGTTAAAAATGGTGTTAAATCAAAAATATCTTTGAATTTTTCTATGAAAGAAAGGACGTAATTTAAAATGGTAGAATTACTTCTTAATAATCCTACCATTAATGTTAATGTCATAAGAGTGATTGGAACAAAAGAAAAGACAAATCCAAATGAACATGAGTTTGCACTTGCATAAAGCTGATTATCGTCAAAGTTTATGCAAGTAAGATAAATTAATTGACTGAATTTGTTCAACTTTATTTTGAGAGATTCTTTT
>CALAUH010000211.1 GCA_937892225.1 uncultured Treponema sp. | reverse complement strand
ATTTATTAAATTTTTACAATCTGAAAAAAACAGAAGTTACTCTTTTAACAAGAATAATGTTTCCTTATTTGTTCTTGATTTCTGTAGCAGCATTTTTCCAGGGAGTTTTAAACGGATGTAAAATCTTTGCACCATCAGGATTTACACCAGTTTTATTCAACGGAATAATCATTGTAACAACATATATTCTTGCACCACACACAAAAGATCCTGCTTTAGCAATGTCGATTGGTGTTGTTTTAGGCGGAGTTGTTCAGGCGTTATTCCAATGGCCGTTCATAAGAAAAACCGGATGGAAAGTCTGTTTTACATCACTAAAGAAAACATTTTCTAATCCCGGTACTAAAAAAGTAATAGCATTGATTGCACCAACAATTATTGGAATGGCTGCTTATCAGTTAAATGATTTAGTATGTACTTACCTTGCAAATCAGCTGGAAGTCGGCGTAACCTCAGGTTTACAATATTCTTTACGATTACAGGAATTAGTTTTAGGAATTTTTGCAGTAACAATCGGAACTGTAATACTTCCAGATTTAACAGGTCTTGCAAATCAGAAAAAATATGATGATTTTAACAATCTTTTAATTCAGGCAATCAAAATAATGACAGTAATTTCTATTCCTGTTACATTCTACTCTCTTGTAAACGGTAAAGAAATCATCAGTTTATTATATAAAGCAAAAGCCTTTGATGATGAATCTGTAAAATTAACAGTTTCAATGTTTAACTGGCATATAATCGGTTTACTCTTTATTGCATTGAACAGAATAATTGCACCTGCATTTTATGCACAGCAAAATACAAAATTACCAACACTTGCCGGAATAATCAGTTTTATTTCAAATATAATACTTGCAGTTGTACTTTCCATTATTATGAAAGGACAAGGCATTGCTTTAGCATTAACTCTGGCAAGTTTAGTAAATACAGTATTCCTGTTTATTTTTATGAATAAAATGGAATCTATGAATGCAAAAAAAGTTGCAATAAAAACAATCTTATATACATTAAGAGTTACAATTTATTCAGTGATTGCAACAATCCCAATTTACTTTTTAAGACCGGTTTTATTACGAGTATTTGAAGGAAAAGGAAGATTAATTTCTTACGGAATGCCTATTTTAATATCTTTAGTGATATTTGCAACAATAGGCATTCTTGAATTAGTAATTACAAAAGACGAAATAGTTATGGTTGTAATCAATAAGTTTACAAAGAAAACTACCAGGCAAGACCAACACCAATAGAGAACTTCTGATTCATTGATAATGGAACAGTATCTCTCTGGTCTTCTGGAATTGGAGTCAAATCAAAATCCTGATTAAGTTTGTAATTATGATCGAAGTCCCAGTTATAACTATAACCAATGTTGATTAAGATTGTATCAGCAATAATAAAATCCAAACCTGCACCAGCTTTTATACTTGCCTGATATCTTGTATCAAAATCAACATTGACTTTTGTATATGGTCTAAAGAAATGTGTTATCTGACAGTTCAAACCACAAAGTAAACCAAATTTAACATCAAAAACACCGTGACCAACTGGGAAATAAAGACCTGTGTCAAATCCCCAGAAGAAGTATTTCCATTTTGGAATACAAAGTTCAAGGTCTAAAACATCAATAGCAATATTATTTCCAAAATCACTCATTTCTTCATTTAAATTCATTGATGAAAGAGAAACAACAAAAGCGCCGCGTCCTTTCTGAATTACAGGATCTTTATCAGATTTACTTTTATCATTCTGATAATTTTCTGTATAAGACTGATATAATTTATCTGCTTCTGTCTGATTTTCTTTTGCTTCTTTAGCAAGTTGTTTATTAAACTTTAATACATCATCATCAATTTCCTGTTTAGTTCTGATTTCTACACCATCATCAATGATGAAAACACGAGGTTTAATATCAATTTTTCCAAGACGAAGAATTACTTTATTTTTTCTTGCAATATTCAAAACTTCACATCTTGTTGGAACAAAACGATATTCTGAATTCTGCTTCCATCTGTAAATATCATAATTAATTCTTGCACAGAATACTTCAGGACATTTCTTAAAAAGTTTATCGTAACTGTCTACAACTGCACTAAATGCTTTTAACTGACTTGTAGACATTTTATCTGCAGAAATGAATTTCTGGCCTGTAACATCTTCAAAATCAAGATATGTTTCAAAATTCATTACTTCTTTACCACATAAATTATATGTTAATGTAACAATCCAGGCACCTTTTCCACCATCAAAATTACCAATAGAAAGATTTAAATTATCTGCGTAAGAAGAAATAGAATATTTTCCACTTTCCATTACTTTATATGATGCAGCAAGATAATTACGTTCTTTCTTTTCATCTGCTTCGATTAAAGCTTTCTGTTCAGCAGCATATTTTTCTTTTTTAATACGGGCATCATCTCTTACAATATTGCATCTTTCTTCTCTGCGTTTAATTGCATCCTGAGATGGATTATTATCTGCTTCTAATTCTACAGATGTATATTCTTCTGCATAAATAGATTTACATTCAAGTTCGGTTTCTTCATCAACCTTTTTATTAAAATCTTCTATAAGTTTTTCATATGTAGAAAGAATTTCATACAAACGTTTTTTAGAATCTTCAACTTCTTTAATGTTTGCTTCTGCAATATTTGAAACTGTAAGTGAAGGTTTTGAAACTTCTACCATATTAATTACATTTGCAGTAAATTCATCATCAGCAGTTTCTGAATCACCTTCAAAAACTGTAGCTGCTTCTTCGCTATTTTCAATATTTTCAGTTACTTCTAAAACAGGTTCAGTTTCTGATGCAGTATTTTCTGTACCTTCTGTTGTAACTTCAGAATTATTTTCATCAACTGTAAATAAATACTTCTTCTGTTCAGCTTCCTGAGAGAAAGATAAACCAGTAAAAAAAGAAATTACAAAAATAGAAAAAATTATTTTCTTCATAATTAATAACTCCAATAAAAACTTTTTTAGGATTATATCATAAATTAAAAAAACTGTATATTAAGAGTTTATTAAATTTTAATAAAATCCACATTTTGTGTAGTAATATTAACATTACCGCACTTTACAGATATCTTGTCATTCAATTCAATTGAACCTAATCCTTTTATCATTGTCTGCATATCTAAAGATGGAATTAAGAAAATTGAATCTGAACCATGTTTATCTATACAAAAAGCTTCATATTCATTATCGGGATTTTGTAATAAATAAACAAGTTTCCAATGCATATCACTTAAACGGCTTGCTTTTTTTGCGGCAATAGATGCAGCATCACCGGCAGCAATTCTTTCAAGCATTTCATCTTTATCTAATAAACGATTTTTCTTAATAAAAGCACGTAACTGTTGATGAGCAACTAAATCTGAATAACGGCGCAATGGTGATGTAACCTGACTGTAAAAACTTAAGCCCAATCCTGCATGACCAGAAGGAGTAATTCCTACAGAACGTTTACGCATACATTTTACACGTGCAAATTCCCCTGCCCAGCCATCTGGAATATTGTCTGGAAATGAAGGTGATTCCTGACTAACATAAGGAAAAGGAATTTTATTTTTAAAAGCAAATTTTGCAGCACTTTCTCCGGCAAGAAGCATCATTTCCTGAATCATATCGTTACTTTCAAATTTTTCTTCAGGTTCAACAAATACTTTTTTGGTATCTTTATCAAGTTTTATTCTTACTTCAGGCATCTTTATAGAAATGGCACCGCTTTTTGTTCTTCTGATTAAATTTTTTCTTGCTATTTCAAAAAGAGGTTTTAACTCACTTGAATCTTTTAATTTTTCTGCCTGTTCATAAGAAATCATTTCTACATGTACTTTTACAATTTTTACATCAGATTCAACTATCTGACAATCTGAATCAAGTTTAATTTTAAAAGCAATTGCAGATGATTTTATATTTTTATCATTATCTGCACTTTTTTCTTTCAGGCCAAGTGCATAATCTTCCAGAGAACTTTCGCACAACATTCGACTTGCACCTTCTGGAATATAAAGGGTTGTCCCCCTGTTACGTGCAGAAATATCAATTGAAGAATCCGGCATAACACTGCTTGAAGGATCTGCAATACAAACCCATAAATATTCACCGTCAAATCCAACTGCATCATCTGGATCACATGCATCTGGAGAATCTATTGCATAACAGATACAAGGAACTTCTTCCCTGTCTTCTTCAGGCATTTTTCCAAGCTGTTCACGGGCAGAATCAAAACTAAAACCGAATCTTGTCGGATACGGATTTTTTGTAAAATCCCAGATTCCTGTATCAATTAACAGCTGATGTGCTTTTTCTATATTTTGTGAAAATCCTGCTTCTGCCAAAACTTTTGATTTTTCTGTTTTATTTAAAGCAAAAGCTTCAACTTCTCCCATAAATTTTGTATCAGCAGGAAGTTCAAGTTTTTTTGATTTTAAACGATTTATAAATGCAAGACGGATTTCTGCTTCATGTTCTTTTTCATAATTTTTTTGATTAATTTCCTGGATTTCTTCCTGACTTCTTAAATTAAAAATAATTTTTCCGTTTTTTAATTCATCCTGGCTCAAACTAAATTCTGGAAGTTTTAATAAAGAACTTAAAAATCCCCATGCTTCATCTGCATTAAATGCACCAAGTGAATATTCTGCCAGATCTGACAATAAAATCGGTTCATTAGCAGTACTGTCATCTGATTGTAAAAGTTCATAAGTTTCTTTTATCTGATTAGAATAATCCTGTTCTGCATTTTTAAGTACAGTCTCTAAAGAAGATACCGGTCCTTCATGAATTAAAACAATATCTTTTTCTCGAACTTTCTGTTCACTATAAACAGCTTTTTTTCCTGTAGAAGTTGCAGGCTGTGTACAAAATCTGATTAAATATTTTTCATCACTACGTTCAATAATTACAGCCGGCTGATTTTTATATAAAACAAGAGAATTTTTCTGCATAAAACTATTTTATCAAAAAAGTTTAATCTATTACAGTAGGGACAGTCCTATCTGTAAAAAATCATAAGCATAAAAAAAACCGCTTTGATTTCTCAAAACGGTTTTTCATAATAATTGTCAACTGTCAATTATAAATTGTCAATTGAAATTACCATTTCTTTTCAATCTGATCACAGATATTTAATTCACCTTCATCCATAGAGAAGAATTTAGCTTTTGTCATATCTGGAACAACGTTTACAGATTCACCTAAGCGGAAGTCTGCATTTGCAGTTGTTTTAGCGATGATTGACTGACCTTTGTTAGAAATAAGGTACAAGTGTGTTTCAGCACCAAGTGGTTCCTTATTTGTAATTTTCATCTGCATATCATCTTTAGCAACTGGTTTTTCTACGTATTTAAGATTTTCTGGACGGATACCGAATGAAACTTCTTTTCCTACGTAAGCTTTAAGAGCTTTAGCCTGTTCGTCTGTTGGGTTGATTTCGAAAGAACCTTCATCACAAACGATTTTTCCATTCTTTTCAAGAACTTTTACAGTTAAGAAGTTCATTGGAGGTGTACCAATAAATCCTGCTACGAATTTATTGATTGGGTTATTGTAGAGGTACAATGGAGCACCAATCTGCTGGATAACACCGTCTTTCATAACAACGATCTTTGTACCGAGAGTCATAGCTTCGATCTGGTCGTGTGTTACATAAATCATTGTAGCCTGAAGTCTGTTATGAAGAGCAGCCAATTCAGAACGCATTGTTACACGGAGTTTAGCATCCAAGTTAGAAAGTGGTTCATCGAACAAGAATACTTTTGGTTCACGAACGATAGCACGACCTACAGCAACACGCTGTCTCTGTCCACCAGAGAGAGCCTTTGGTTTACGATCCAAGTAAATTGTAAGGTCAAGCTGTTTAGCAGCTTCACGAACACGGCGGTCAATTTCAGCTTTATCCATTTTACGGATTTTAAGACCGAAAGCCATGTTATCATATACTGTCATATGTGGATAAAGAGCATAGTTCTGGAATACCATGGCAATATCACGATCCTTTGGAGGAACGTCGTTCATTTCAACACCGTCGATGAACAATTTACCATCTGTAATATCTTCCAAACCAGCAATCATACGTAATGTTGTTGATTTACCACATCCTGAAGGACCTACGAATACGCAGAATTCCTTGTCTTCAATAGTGATATTAGCATTGTTTACAGCACGAACACCGCCGTCATAAACTTTACCAATACCTTTAAGTTCTACTTTAGCCATTTATTTGGCCTCCTATAAGGTTATACCCTACCGGGTTATATTATTATTATAATTTTACGATAGATTAGTTTAGAAGTCAATCAAAAAAATGTTATTTTAACAAAGATTCAACAGTTTTTGATGCTTCTGCTAATTCTATAATATCAAGACTTTCTACATCACCTTCGTCTACTGCACGACTTGTTTTTTCTTCCATAGGAATACGTGCAAGAACCGGAATATTAAAACTCTTGGCAATTTCTTCTATATTGCTTTTACCAAATACAGTGATTTCTTTTCCACAGTCAGGACATTTTACATAGCTCATGTTTTCAACAATTCCTAAAATAGGAATATTCATCATATTTGCCATGTTTACTGCTTTTTCTACAATTACACGAACTAACTGCTGTGGAGAAGACACAATAATAATTCCGTCTAAAGGAAGTGACTGAAAAACTGTAAGAGGAACATCACCAGTTCCAGGAGGCATATCTACAAACATAAAATCTACATCTTTCCAGATAACATCTGACCAGAATTGTTTTACAGCACCTGCAATTACAGGACCTCGCCAGATAACAGGATCAGTTTCGTTTTGAAGAAGAAAATTCATAGACATCAACTGAATTCCAGAATCAGTAACTACAGGATTCAATGCATCTTCACCTTCGACTGCAGTAGCACGTTCTTCTCCAACACCAAAACTTTCTGGAATTGAAGGACCTGTAATATCAGCATCAAGAATTGCAGTTTTAAATCCATCTTTATTTACTTTAGAAGCAAGTAAACTTGTAACAAGTGATTTACCTACACCACCTTTACCGCTTAATATACCAATAACCTTTTTAACACTGCTCTTTTTATTTAAATCAACATGAAAATCTCTTTTTTCGCAATTTTCACTGCATGATGAACAGTCGTGTGAACATTCGCCCATTATTCTTACCTCAAAAAAATTAAAATTATTACTATTAATATAATAAGAAAAAATACTAAAAGCAATATTATTCTATTATAGTGTTTTCTCATTTGATTTAATCACGCATTTATAATATTATATAGTATTAATCTTTATAAAAACGGAGTAAAAAATGACTTCACAGATGATTGCACAAATTATTGCATTTGTGCTTTACCTTGGTCTCATGGTTTGGGTTGGATTGCGTTCAGCAAAATCAAATGCAACTTC
>CALAUH010000210.1 GCA_937892225.1 uncultured Treponema sp. | reverse complement strand
CCCTGGACATATTCGCTTTTACCCGCGCGAAGTTTTTCCGGTAACCACAAACAAACAGGTTCTCCACACAAACTGTCCATGGAAGTTAAAATGCCCCAAACATCGCAGCCAACTTCTTCGCAATACTTAAAATATTCTGTGGCAGTCACTGCACGCTTAATCAAAACTTTACGGGCAGGCTTTTTAATCAACTGAATAAAAATGTTTTTAGTTTCCATCTTTTCATTATCTCCTTGTAAATCTTTTTTCCGGGCCGGCGACGATTTTGCCGCATCCAGATTTTCTTTTCGAAACTTGACCCCATAAGGTATAAAATAAGGAACAGGCACCGGACAAGTCGCATATGTCCCCGGGTTAAGCCCAAACTCACGATAGAATGCCCTTTGGAATCCGTCTACGCTTTCAAATCCAGAATCCAATGCCACATCAATAACTTTAGCATCAGTTTCCTTAAGACGACGTGCCGCTCCCGTAAGTTTAAGCCGTCTGACATAATCACTTACCGAAAGGCCAGTAAGCTCCTTAAAAATACGGTAACAATACCACGGAGAAAAACACGCAACATCAGCAAGCGCCGAAAGAGTAATTTCTTCCGCCACGTGAGCCGCAATGTAATCCTGCATTTTCTGAACCGCTTCAACTTTAACAGTCATCGTATCTAACATGCCCCTAGTATAATTTTACAAGTTAATTAAAACTCGACTTTTTTTGCCAAGATTTTCATATTCCAATTATAAACTCAAACATAAATTACGTCTAAAACTGATTTTCAGATTTAGGGTGTTCCCTTCCGCTACGCGTAAGGTCGGGCTTTTCGGAGTTCCGCTGTCGCTCCATTCTTCCGCTCACTTCGTTCGCTCCAGAACGCTTACGCGCTCCTACAATCCCTAACGCGATTTACAAAGAAAAGTACACATTCCAAATCAAATTTACCGCTTAAAAGTTTAACCACCCGCAATTCCTGCAACAGTTGTCGGAACAAAAATGATGAGTGAAAACTAAGATTTGTAATCAGTACTATTATAAGTTATAATAGTGAAAGGTATATCAATTTTGAAGATTGTATACCTAAAGAGAACCTTATGGTTTTCAAATAAATTTTAAGGAGTTTGGATGTTAAATTCAAACAAACAGAACATTCTGTTTATGGGAATTGTGGCTTAGCCTTGAGGGTTAAACATAATTTTCAAGCTCGGTATGAGCAGCCCTCAAGGTTTTTCGTCATAAAATTTTGAATTAAGGGTAAAAAAATGACAACAAATTATACTATTCGTGTGGAAACCCCAGCTGATTATGTTGAAGTCAGCAATCTGATAAGGGAATCTTTCTGGAATGTTTATGCGCCAGGTTGTACTGAACACTATGTAACTGAACATTTACGAAAATCAGAAGGATTTATAAAAGAGCTTTCCTTTGTGATGGAAAAAGACGGCAGAATTATTGGTCAGAATTTGTTTTTCAAGGCCGAAATTACTGCTTCTGATGGAACAAAATTTCCAGTCCTTACAATGGGCCCAATCTGTATTGCTAACGATTTAAAAAGGCAAGGGTACGGAAAAATCCTTTTGGATTATTCTTTTGAAAAAGCTGCGGAATTAGGATTCGGAGCAGTTTTTTTTGAAGGCAATATTGATTTCTATGGAAAAAGTGGATGCGAATATGCTTCAAAATATGGCATTCGTTATCACACAATTCCTGAGGGACAAGACCCAAGTTATCAATGTTTCTTTTTGTGCAGAATATTAAAACCGGGGTATCTTGGCAACTTTAAGGGAGTATATGCTCCACCAAAGGAATATTTTGTAGCAGAAGAAAACCCGGAAGCCTTTGAAGCTTATGATGCCGGATTTAGAATGAAATGAAAATCCGACAAACGGCTGAGTCAAGGCCGGAGAGCGAAGCGTGCCTTGACCAGACGTAGGCAAAGTTTCCTAAAAAAGAGAAGCTTAAACTTCCCGGACAGTTAGTATAAGATTAAAAAATAAAAGCAGGCGTGAATACTAATAAATTTGAACAGTAGACATGCCTGCTTTTTTTGGGATAATACACATCCTTCAAGCTGGCGTTCTGTCAAAACTAGCATATGAGAATCTTTCGAGGATGATAAAACAAAGCCTATAACTCACAACTTTAATGACGTTCGCTGTTTTTTGTGCGATAATGTCTTTATGCAGATAATCGAATATTTTTCATCTGAAAATAAACAGCACTGGCTTGAAGAAATCGGCAAATCAGACTGGAGCGCAGGTAAATTTCTTTATGAACTTTTGCGTGACGGAACACTTCGCGATAAAATTGGCGAAAATGCACTTGTCCTTCTTTTAATTAATGGCGAAAAACTTATATCCTTTTGTACTTTTGCCATGTTGGATGAGATCCAGCCTACAGATTTAACTCCATGGATTGGATTTGTCTACACATTTCCAGAATACCGCGGTCACCGTTATGTTGGAAAACTTTTGGACTGGTGTGAAAGCGTTGCAACAGTCATGGAAAAAGAGGCTGTTTATATTTCTACAGATCACATTGGACTTTACGAAAAATACGGTTACGAGTTTTTTCAGCTGATGAAAGATATAAACGGAGAAGAGTGCCGGGTTTACAAAAAATTACTCCAAATCGACGGTCCAGAAAAAGATGCAAGAAAAGAACGTGGCGGAAAATATAAAGCAGAAATTGTAGCCGCTGCTCGTAAAGGAATTGACCCAACTGCAGTCTGCGGATTTTCCTGCACTCACTGTTTCCTTGGCGAATGGTGTGGAGGCTGCCGTTCCTTCTTCAACTGCTGTTCATACGGAAGCTGTAACGAAAAAGGTTTATGTCCCAACATCAAATGCTGCAAAGAAAAAAATTACGACGGCTGCTACGACTGTCCGGAAATTGAATCCTGTACAAAAGGATTTTACTCACTTGGAAAAGACGGAAATGCCGCAAAAGCTCAGTGTCTTTTCATCAAAAAGTATAGTAAAGAAGCATTTTTCTGCGTACAGGATAATTTGCATAAAAAGTTCAACTTTCAGAAAGTGCAGGAAGTTTTAGGTTACGAAATTGAAGATGCATTAAAGATTCTGGAAGAGAATATATAGCCACAGGAAGGTTTTTTATGGAGTTGATAGCAAAAGGTAACACTGCTGACGTTTTTGAATATGAGGACGGGAAAGTCTGCAAACTGTTCAAAAGCGGTTACGACGAAGCTGCTGTTGATAGAGAAATTTTAAACACCAAGGTTATGAATAAAACATCTGTAAAAACTCCTCGTTTTGTTGAAAAAGTTCAGATTGATGGCAGAACTGGTGTTATTTATTCAAAGGTAACAGGTCCGACTTTACTTACTGAATTAAAAAATGAAATGACACCTGAAAAGTTTGCCTGCATACTCCAGGAAATGTCGGTTCTTCAAAACCAGTTGCACACCCACGAATCGACTGAATGCATTTCCTACAAGGAGTTTCTATCTTACTTTGGTTACAATAAACTCGACCAGCTGCCAGATGGCAACACAATTTGCCACGGCGACTTTCATCCGGACAATATAATCAGAACGCCAGATAACGATTTAGTCCTCATTGATTTTATGAACGTCTGTCACGGGCCAAAAGAATATGACATTGCAAGAACTTACGTGCTTATTACAGAGTTTATTCCGGAACCTCAAGCCCGTGAGATTGCAGGAAACTCATATTTAAACCTGATGAATGTTACTCTGACTGATATTGAACCGTTTATTGAAGCCGTTAAATTCTGTCGAAAACGCGAAATGCTTTAATTCTTGTTTTGCAACGATAAGTAGCGGCTTTTTTTGCAAATGTAAACATTGTTTTCTGTCTAAATCACCAGTTCTCAAATATAGTTATCCTCGAAAGAAAATATTGCGGTGGTTGGGTCTGTCGAAAACACCAAGGAAGTTTTCACAAATCGCTTCACATTTTTCTTTCAAGGAGTTACTATGGGAAAACCCGAATACATTTTCAAACCAAAAAAGTTTTATTTAATCACACTGGCTGTAACCTGGGTGTTCTGGTTTGCAGCGGCAATTTTAAGCAAGCAGGCCGGCAACACAATGGCAGTTGCGGTGGTGCTTATGGCACTTGGACTTTGTGTTCCATCGATAACAGCTTTTATTTTTGTAAAAAGATCAAACTGTGACCGGCTTAAACAGGATTACAAAGAAAAGCTTTGCGGCTTATTCAGAATCAATGTTAAAAATCTTCTGGCGGCAACGGCTGTGATGTTTGCAATCATCTTTGCTTCAATCGCAATTTCACTTTTGTTTGGCGAATCTAAAGAACAGTTTGCGTTTGCAGACGGCTTCAATTTTTCAATTGGCGGAATGCCAACACTTTTACTTCTTTTAATCACAGGAATTATGGAAGAATTAGGATGGCGCGGTTATGCCGAAGATTCAATTGCGCAGTATCACACCTGGTTTACTGAATCAATTATCTTTGGATTTTTGTGGGCAGGCTGGCATATTCCTCTGTTTTTTATAGAAGGAACTTACCAGGCAAACATTCTGGCAATGAATCCACTTTACATGATAAACTTTTTTGTAAGTATGATGCCAATCGGGTTTATAATTACATGGGTATATGTTAAAAATAACCGGAGTATTTTTGCGTGTTCAATCTTCCATTTTATAATCAACTTTTTACAGGAACAGATTGCCATGACACAAAATACAAAATGCATTGAAACTATTATAGTTTTTATAGCTGCGGCAATTATTGTTGCCTGTAACAAAGATATGTTTTTTGAAAAACGACATATCGGAAATATTTTAGGATGATGATAAAACGACATTTTACGAGGTAAAAATATGAACTTTTCAGATAAATTAAAAGACTTAAGAAAATCAAAAAATATGAGCCAGGAACAGCTTGCAGAAAAACTGTACGTAAGCCGCCAGGCAATCACAAAATGGGAAAACGGAACTGGTCTTCCTGACATCGAAAACATTGTCGCAATTTCGGCCCTTTTTAAAACAAGCCTTGACGATTTACTCAGCGAAGAAAAATCCTTGATGATAAAACACAAATTTATTTACGAAAGCCGTACTGAATATGATTTGGATGAAGAAAAACAGCTCGACATAAAAATCGGCACCGCTCACGAAGTAATTGTAGAAAAAACAACTGACGAAAAAATCCAGATTCTGCTTACTTCAAACAAAATGAATTATCTTGCCCAGCAGGTAAAAGTTAAAATTGAAGAAAACAAGAAAAACATGGACGTTGTGATTAAACATTCCACAGACCTTACCGACATGCAGGCAAAAGAAGATTTATTTGTCTTCATAAAGATACCACAGACTCTTGTTGCAAAAATTGAACTTACCGGAATTATTGAAAACCTGCGCGTTCGAGACATTGCTTTTGATAATCTTGAGTTCAGCGGGAAACTTAAAACAGGCATTCTTTCAAACTGCTCTGGCCACATTGAACTGGACACTTCAAGCGACGTTAATTTTACCGCAGACAATTTCAAAGGCAAAATCGATTTTAATCAGATTCACGCAAACTCAATTTTCGACGTTAAAAATGCAAACTGTTATCTTCGCCGCATAGGAACCAGAAACCGTTTCTTGGATAAAGACGGCAAAATCATCGAACTTGCAAAAAGCAAAAGAAATCAGCCGGTTGGTGAAGAAGAATTCAAAAACTATGATTTTATTGTTGAAATTGCAGGCTGGAAAAGTGAACTGAAGATTGTAAAATCAAGTTTTACAGTTTAATATTAAACATACGGAGGCAATATGGACACACAAA
>CALAUH010000209.1 GCA_937892225.1 uncultured Treponema sp. | reverse complement strand
TTTAGATAAGATTCATCACCTAACATTCCCTGTTTAAATCTTCTTGCTAATGTAACAAGTGTTATAATTGTAGTAGCTGTTGCTAAAATACAAACTGCCAGAATTAAAAGACCACTTAAAATTCCATTTACAATCTGAACGTTTCCATTGTAACTTCCAGTTTTTTCCAATTCATTTAATATTGTATCAAAATTATGTTTATTAAAAGAAAGCCCTGTCAATAAACCTAAAACCAGCAAAATACCATATAAAGGTAACAAAATTCTTGATGAATGTTTAAATTCATATTTAATAACTTTTCCAATCTGTGGAAATGGATTTCTTTTCTTACTCATTTTTTCCCTTCCTCTTAGCATCTGAATTCTTCTCTGAACAATGTATCTATTGATTTTCCAGTTTCTTCACGAATATCATCAACATCACCCTGACGAATAATATTTCCTTCTTTTAAGAACACAACATGATTCAAAACTGATTCAACATCAGAAATTAAATGTGTAGAAATTAAAACTGTAGCATTTTCACTATAATTTGAAAGAATTGTGTTCAAAATATAATCACGGGCAGCAGGATCTACACCACCAATTGGTTCATCCAAAAGATAAAGCTGAACGTCACGACACATTGTTGTAATGAGCTGAACTTTTTCTTTTGTACCTTTAGACATTGTTTTAAGTTTGTCTTTTGGATTTATTTTTAATGATTCAAGCATATCTAAAGCTTTATCTTTTTTAAAATTTGAATAAAAATCATCGAGCATTTTCATCAAATCTTCAACGTTCATCCAGTCGTTCAAATAAACTTTATCTGACTGATATGCAACTAAATCTTTTGATACAGCTCCAGGTTTATAACCACATGCCAGAATTTCTCCAGAAGTTGGCTGAAGCAATCCTGCAGTAAGTTTTAACATTGTTGTTTTTCCACTGCCATTTGGTCCAAGTAAACCAATAATCTGACCTTTTGGTAAAGACAAATTTACATTATTCAATGCTGTCTTTTTACCATACTGTTTTGTAATATTTTTAAGTTCAAGTATAGCTTCCATTACTTATCTCCTTATACTAACCATTATTCTTTTTTATCAGTTTGATTACATCATCTTTTGAAATACATAATGCAGACATTTTTTCAAGAAACAAATTAATTTCTTTTTCTGCCATTTCATTTTTCATAGAACTAATCAATTCTTCATCATCTGTTACGAATCTGCCAGAAGTACGTTCAGTTCTAATTAAACCTATTCTCTCTAATTCAGAAAGAGCTTTCTGCATTGTATTTGGATTAACCTGAGCATTTACAGCTAAATCTCTTACTGAATCAAGTCTGTCTCCTTTTTTAAGTTCTCCAGATACAATAGATAATTTTAACATTTCCATAAGCTGAAGATAAATAGGTTTTTCATTTGTAAATTGATATGCCATTCTTCCTCCGTTAGTTATATTATTGTATTATTACATTACTGTATTAAGTATATAATACAGTAACACAATATAATTGTCAACATTTTTAAACAAAAAAAACTGGCAGAGAAAAAACATCTGCCAGTTTCAAATAGATTTTATTTTCTATTAGTCAAAAGTGAATGAATCAAATTCGGCAATTACGTTATCTGATTTTGAAAGGAATTCAAAGTAGATTGCACGTTTTCCAATCAAGCCAGAATTAACTGCAGCATTAAATTCTTTATCACCTTTTTTCATATTTCCAGTGGCAATAATTTTACCCTGATAATCGTCTACGCGAACATTTACAGTTAAATCTTCCATTGCTGTAATTTTTGCAGTTACTGATTTTGCAGAAATTGCTCCAAACTGAAGATAACGGAAGCCGACTGTAAGTTTACTTGTAATGTCTACGATTGGAGAAGAAATATTATCATCCTTTTCGTAAACTGGTTTTATGTAAGCACCGCCTGCTCCACCGTTTGGACCGCCTTTTTTACCACCGTAAATGTGACAGGCATATCCTGCTGAAATAATTTTATGAGCATCAAGACCGTTGATGTGTGCACCCTGAGATGTCATTTCAACTGGAACACTGGCAACTGGTTCTCCGTCTTTATAAGTAATTTTTCCAATAAAGATACGGCCGTTTTTATCCATTGCAACATCAACTGGTTCAATCATTGCCTGACGTGAATATTCATCAATTCCAATCTGACGGTGATAGAAAATATACCACTGCCCTTCAATGTTCATTAAACTTCCGTGATTATTTCCCCAGCGGTAACTCATAGATTTAGTTCCGTCTGGATTTGTAAGAAGTTCACCACCGTTCAAACTGATGTCGCCGCCTTCTTTATAATCTTCAAGTGGTTTGTCACTGTATTTATAAGAAAGGAATCCGTTACAATCTTCGTAAACTCCAAGTTGTGGCTGTTTTGTATAATAACGTTTTGAATAAATGTAAACGTATTTTCCAAAAACTTTACGTGGAGATGATGCTTCAAAAAATGCATCCTGTGGATCGTCCATTCCGTCATCTGGTGACCATGGAGTTATACTGTGTTTAATTACATTTTCGTGGATTGTACCTTCTTTGATTGAAATCATGTCATCATTTAATTCGGCACAATATTGTTTACAAAAACCCCAGTAAACGTAAATGCGGCCATCATCATCAACTAAAACACCAGGATCAAAACCAAGTTCAGTTTTTACAGGATTTGTAAATGGACCTGCAGGATTTTTACTTGTAGCTACAACAATGCATGAACCTTTTTTTTCTGCAGCATACATATAAAAAGTGTCACCTTTCTGAACAACATCAGGTGCATACAAAATTGAACCATCAGTTGATTCGTAACAAACACCATGGCATTTCCAGTCAGTTAAATCAGAAACAGGAGCACTCCAAACTACCTGATCGGTACCACAATATTCAGTTCTTAAAGTATCATGTGAACCGTAAAGATAAACGCGTTTTTCACCTTTGTATTCAAAAACACGTGGTTCACCATCAGGAACATGTTCCCAAAGTGGCATGTAAGGATTTGCACCTTTAATTACGTCTTTCATAAAAAACCTCTTTTTTTTATCTAAAAAATTATATATTTCTTCTTCATCAAAAATATTTTCAAGGATTTCTTCTGTTTTACACAAAAGTTTTGGTTTTAATTCAACATAATTAAAATCAATTTTTTGTGATTGTAAATAATCAACGGCAAGACTACTCATTAATTTAGAATTAATTCTTTTTATTCCATTTCTTACCGATAAAACTGCTGCGGCTTTTCCAATTGCTGTATCATGACTGGATAAATTATTTTTTGGACCTTCGTATTTTTTCAAAAACTCTTCCAGTTCAAAAAGCGGATACAGCCATTTTCCTTTACTTTCAAAAATTAAATCATCATCATTAAAAACCTGTAAAGACACGCCTTCTGGTAAAGGTTTTAAATAATTTTGGAATTCTAACATACTTTTATTATAAAATATTGATAAACTAAAAGCAAATAATTAACTATTAATTTATTTCAAAATGTATGTTATAATAGAAATAATATAATAATTAAATTGGAGTATAATATGAAGAAAATTAAAATCCTAACTGATTCATGTTCAGATTTAACACCAGAATTGATGAACAAATACGATATCGATTACTTAAGAATGAATACAGTTTATAACGGAGAAACAAAACCTGCTGAACTTTCATGGACACCAGAAGAAGTTCATGCACTTTATAATATAATGCGTGAAGGAAACCGTGTATTAACTACTCAGGTTCCAATGGATGAATTTGAATTAGTATTCAGAAAATATATAAAAGAAGGCTATGATATTGTTTATATCGGCTGTTCTTTAAAACAGTCTAGTTCTGTAAATACAGGTGCTGTTGTTGCAAAAAAAATTATGGAAGAAATTCCAGATTCTAAAATCATTTGTATCGATTCCATGAACTCTTGTTTAGGAGAAGGAATGATTGCAATTGAAGCAGCTAAATTTGCAAAAGAAGGAAAAACAGCAGAAGAAGTTGAACAGTTTGTAATTACTCACAGAAAAACAATTCTTGAATATTGTACAGTTCACTCACTTGATGCACTTAGAAGAGCCGGACGTGTAAAAGGTTCTGCAGCTTTCTTCGGAAATTTAATGGGTGTTAAACCAATCATTATTTCTGATGCAAACGGTGAACAGGCTGCCTATAAAAAGGTAAAAGGAAGACTTAATTCATTAAAAGAAATCGTAAATCTTTTAAAAGAAAATATCATTAATCCAGAAACACAGACAATTTATATCGAACATGCAGACTGTGCACAGGAAGAAATTGACCAGTTCGTTACTCTTGTAAAACAGGAAATCCCACACAAAGATATTTTTGTCGGATACATTGGACCAATCATCGGAGCATCTATCGGTCCTGATGCAATTGCAATTTTAGGAATCGGTAAAGAAGTTACATTCGCTGCTGGAGAATAAAATGCAGGAAAAAATTTTAGACGGTGAACTTTACTCAAATCTTGTAAAAAGAGCAACAATAAATTTAAATATTCATACAGAAGAAATTAACAACCTGAATGTTTTCCCAATTCCAGATGGAGATACAGGAAGTAACATGCTTCTTACAATGACTGGCGGTAAAAATGCAGTTATTAAAGGAGAAAAAAATCTTTCTAAATCTTCAAGTGCAATTTCAAGCGGAATGCTTTTAAGTGCAAGAGGAAATTCGGGAGTAATTCTGTCACAATTTTTTGATGGTATTTCAGAAGGTTTTAAAGATTTAGAACAGGCTGATATTAATCAGATTGGACAGGCTTTTAAACAGGGCGTAAAACATGCATACGAAGCAGTTATGACACCAGTTGAAGGAACAATTTTAACTGTCGTAAAAGATGCTACCGAATATGCATGTAGTGTTTCAGCAGATACAATTCTTGATTTTATAGAAAACTTTATTAAAGAAGCAAAACTTTCTCTTGAAAGAACACCAGATCTTCTTCCAGTCTTAAAAAAAGCAGGAGTTGTAGATTCTGGTGGAGCCGGATTAATTTACATAATGAAAGGTATGCGACAGTATCTTAAAGGAGAAACTGTTACAGAACCAGAAAATACTGCAAATACACCTGCCCCATCTTCAATCAATCTGGATGCTTTTACATCAGACAGTGTACTTGAATTCGGTTATTGTACAGAACTTTTATTACGCTTACAGAATGCAAAAACTGATGTAGAAAGTTTTTCTGTAGAAACAATCAAAGAAGAATTAAACAGAATCGGAAATTCAGTAGTTGCATTTAAAACAGGAAGTATAATTAAACTTCATGTTCACACAATGACTCCAGATAAAGTTCTTGCTTTCTGTCAGAAGTTTG
>CALAUH010000208.1 GCA_937892225.1 uncultured Treponema sp. | reverse complement strand
GACCTGCGGTCTAGCACCAGCAAAAATAAAATTGTTGAATGTTATTAAATTTATTTAACTGTTTGGTTAATGATGTTAAAAAAATTGTCTTATTGTTGTTAAGGGTTATAAATTAAATGTCTGCAAGATGTCTTATAACAAGATTATAATTGGTATTGTTATAAAGTGCGGCTAATGCATTTAAATAGTTTGAACAATACCAGCTATATGAAGATGAATTAAGAGTATCCCAAACTGTTGACAAACTGCTACCATCTGGTTTAATACCTACAGAATAGAGAGAAACAGAAGGTCTACCAATCCAGAAAACATTTGGAACATCGACAGTACAACCTTGTTTAAAAGCATTATCTTTAAACGGAGCATATTGTCCAGAAGCAGCCAATGTCGGTGGTTGGTCTATATATAATAGAGTATCAAAACTATTGCTATTTAAGGCACTATATGCTAACACCATAGGACTCATCAGTCTGCATTTAGTAAATGAATTATTTCTTATACATCCTGAAACATTAACGGTATTGTTATAACCTAATTCGAAATTTGCAATGTAGTTTTCATCCACACAAAACTTCATACTGGAACAACCAAGAATTTGAACCTCACCATTATATACACATAAACTTTCAAATACATTTTCGAGTTTATTTGCATTAATAATAGCATTACTTCCATTTACACTTATAAAGGCTGCAGAAATAATATCGGCACTTAAGTTACAGTTTGTTATATAACCATATCTGAAACATTTATTAACATAACTAAATTTTCCTGTAAAATCAGTCATAGTCCAAGCTCTAGTAGTTAAATTAGAAAAACACTCCACCATACTTTCAACGTTCATATTGCATTTTTGGATTTTTGCATTACTGTTAAAGCAATTGCTAAAACTAAATCCATCACAATAAAGGTTTGTCATATGGAAATCAGTAAAACATTGTCCAACACTTCGAGCATTAAAACGTAAAGAAGCCTTACTTGGGTATACACCATTAAAACATTTTGTTATTTCGTTAGCGCTTATATCGAAATAACAGTTTTGCATATTGTCTGAATTCCAAAGTCCATTAAAACAACTTGAGAAAATGTTATAATTCATACTGACTGACAAACTTTTATAATAATCGTCGGTATTATTATTAATGACATTAAAACAAGAATCACCATTCAAAATTAAATTTAATTTACCTAATTGATTATTTGCAAAGCAAGAATTTAAAGTTCCAACATATCCACCAATAGTATTGCTATAAAATGCTGTAGCGTTCATGTTATTAAAACAATTGCTCATATTCAAAGCATTTAATTTAATATTAAAATTACCATTCATCCAACTGTTATAACATTTTACAGCATCTTGGACATTTAAAGAAGCGTTAAAACTGTAATCTGAACATAAAAAACCGTTAAAAGCATCGCTTAATCTGTTAAAAGAGTTATTAAAATAATTTTCGTTGTTAATGGTTATACTATTAAAACAATCCCTTACACTATTGCCGTTTATATAATTATAATATGGATGAATAACTTCAGTTGTATGACTTGTATGGTTTCCGATATTAGCAGAGTTAAAACAGTCATACATGTCCAAAACATTACCCATAAAATTACAATCTCCGAAGGCTGTAAAATTATTAAAATCCCTTACTAATTGTTGATAATTTAAAAAGAACATTCTATTTAAATAAGTTCCAATTCCTGAATTTGTAAGCACATCGTTTAAACTCATACTATTAAAACAACTTAAAGCAGAATCACCATTTAAGAAGGCATTTAAACGACCAACCGAACAATTTTCCATTAAATGATAGTTGTTATTTGCATCGATATGCAACACAGTAGCACCATCAGAATAAGGAACAAGATTATTTAAACAAGATGATAAACAATCTGCTTTTAAATAATATTGTTTACCAACAACCGAAGTTATACAAACGTTATTTAAACAACTGTTTAAGGTCTTAGCATTGAAATTAAATTCATCGTAAAATGAATTATTATTTAAACAATTATTAAGCTCATAAGCATCAACAACAGCCTTTAATTTAGCATTATCGTTAAAACAATTTTCCATTTTGTCAGGTGATAAAACAAAATTACACGAACCGCTAAGACTGTTAAAACAGTTATCAAAATTTAACCCTTTACCATATACAGAGCCAGTGGCATCTGTTAAGCTATTGAAGTTAGAAACAACATTTTCACAGTTGATACAATTAAATTTAAAATTTGTTGTTAATTGAGAACCGTTAAGGCCTGTTTCTATTCCTGTTATGTTTTCAGAGTTTATGAAATCAAACTTATCCATTTTAACATTGCTTATTTGGTTAGATAAAGAAGAAACAGCATTTTTCATACTTGTAACGCTTTCACTCAAATCCAAAACATGGAGGTTAATATCGTTAATACGTGTATATATAGGCGTTAAATCAACTTGCACAGTATCGAAAGAAATCATTTATGAGCGTTTAAAGTATTCACTTTAATGTTTATATTTTAATTAATATAAATGAGTTATAACAATGTTATAACCTCACAGCACTTTACAACGAAGCAAGATGATAACCAAACTATAAACAACACTGTTAGGACCT
>CALAUH010000207.1 GCA_937892225.1 uncultured Treponema sp. | reverse complement strand
CTAATAAACTATAAAAAAAGCATAATACGATAAAAAAAACAGATTTTGTACGCATATTCAATGAATACAATCAAAATCTGTTTTTCTCAATAATGATTTTTTATTGTTAGTTTTTAAAGTTCAATGCACTAACAACAGCGGCAACACCGGCACGACCAACGTTTGAACTCAAACCAACGCCCCATGCATCATCACCATTTTCTTTTGTAATGTGAACGTAAGCCATAGCTTTTGTATTTGCACCTTCACCAATTGAGTGTTCGTGGAAAGAAACGATATTGAACAATGGAGCTGGAGTCTGTTTAAGAGCACCAACAAAGGCATCCAAAGGTCCGTTACCAGTCGCTGTAATTACATATCTTTTTCCAAGATACTCAATAGTTGCAGAAGCCGCAACATGTTCATCACCATTATTACCTCTTTCACCTTCTATATGTTTTTCAGTAATTTCTAAAACATTAAGAGGATATTTTGTATTAAGCCATGTATCTTCAAAAATCTTATAAACTTCTTGTGATGATAATTCTTTATTACATTTGTCCGCATAATTTTTAATAACAGAACCAATTACACTGAACATTTCTTTTGGAGGTCGAATACCAAATTCATGTTCAAGAACATAGACAGAACCACCTTTTCCACTCTGACTGTTAATACGAATAATCCCTTCATATTCACGACCAATATCATGAGGATCAATCGTAAGATAAGGAATATCCCATAAATCATCTGAAGAAGAGTTTTCTCTTTTAAGCATAGCTTTTCGAATTGCGTCCTGATGACTTCCACTGAATGCAGTAAATACAAGTTCACCTGCATAAGGATTTCTAGGATGCACAGACATTCCGGTTAATTTAGCATATTTAAAAGAAATATCTTCAAGATGTGAAAAATCCAGTTCTGGATCTACCCCCTGTGTAAACATATTCAAAGCAACAGTAACAATATCAAGATTACCAGTACGCTCACCGTTTCCAAAAAGGCATCCTTCTACCCTCTGTGCACCAGCTAAAAGCCCTAATTCACAGGCAGCAACACTTTCGCCTCTGTCATTATGATTATGAATTGATATTATACAGGCTTCTCTATCTTTAATATGATTACAAAAATATTCAATCTGATCGGCAAACTGATTCGGTAAACTGCATTCTACAGTTGCAGGAAGATTTAAAATGATTTTATCATCTTTAGAAGCTCCCCACTCTTCCATTACCTTTGAACATACTTCTATAGAAAAATCTATTTCTGTTTCCGTAAAATTTTCCGGTGAATATTCAAAAGTCAACTGTGTATCTTTTGCAAGATTTCTATATTTTTTTACAAACTGAACGCCGCTTTTTGCAAGTTCAATAATTTCTTCTTTTGATTTAGAAAAATTATATTTTCGTTGAGAAGGAGAAATTGCATTGTATAAATGAAAAATAACTTTTTTTGCACCAGAAATTGATTCCATCGTTTTCTTAATCAATGATTCTTTTATCTGACACAAAACCTGAATTGAAACATCATCCGGGATACGATTTTCTTCTATAAGTTTTCTGATAAAATCATATTCAATCTGGCTCGAACTTGGAAAACCAACTTCAATCTCTTTAAACCCCATATCAACAAGCATCTGGAAATATTCGATTTTATGTTCAACAGACATAGGATTTATTAACGCCTGATTTCCATCACGCAAATCTACAGAACACCACACAGGAGCCTTCTCAATTCTTTTAGACGGCCATGTTCTATTTTCGAGATTAACTGCATTAAACTGTCGGTATTTTCCTTTTGTTTCCATATCAGTAAATTATTTTATTATCTTTAACTGTTAATTTTGCTTTACTACTATTAATATAAACCAAATCACCATTCTGGTCAAAATGTAATTCTACATCAACATATTGGTTATTTATTTTACAGGTTCCTTTATATAACATATAATCTAAATTACCAGATTTTTTAGAAACAAATCGTACATAAGAAATTACAAAGTCAATTCCAGAATAATTAAATTTTACGATTCCATCATTTTTAATTAAATCATATTCTAATTTCTGATTTTCTAAATCATATAAAACATCTTTAAGATAAAAGGAATTTACACCATACTTTTCAGGTAAATATAATACAGGATTATCAATTTCTATATATGGCTTATTATCTACAAATACAAAATGATAACCTTTACAAGATACATTGAATTTATCAAAAAGATTAAAAACCATATCACTTTGATATTTTTTATCAAAATCTAAAATTTCTCCATCATAATTTATAGTAACAGAAGTTTTTATTTGTCCTCCATAAAGAGGAAAATTATTCGGTAAATCAGAAGTCATATTTATAACTGCAATTTCTTTTTCATTGTCAAAAGTTGCACTGTCAAAAACACAAACCATATTAAATAAAACTTCTGGTTTATCTGCGATTCCTTTTACTTCTATTCTACCGTCTGCATATATTTTTGCTGGTATTCTGAACACTATCGGTCCAATAACAAACTTACCTTCACTTCCTTCAATATAATTTTTTTCAAAATCTATATATGGATATCTGAAATCAAAAAGGATTTTTTTATACTCTACATTCCAGACGAATGGATTTGACTGTGGATCATTATTATCAAGTTCAACATTATGTTCCTTATCACACAAAATTTTAAATTCATATACAAAAGGACTTGTACGTTCTTTATCTAATCCAACATAAGCTTTAATTCTTCCAGTATAAACAAAACTATCATTTCTATAGTCCCATTCTATTTCTCTTGGGGCTGCATATGCATTGCCGTTAAATAAATCAGTTTTATATAAATTCCTGTCAGCATTAAAATCAGCATAATATTGATCAGAAAAATTATTTCCATATGAATCTTCTTCCGGATTATAAAAAGTGATTTTATCTTCTACTGGATTATAATAAAAATTTCCAAGAGGGAAAGAAAAATCTTTTGATTGAATTTTTGCATTCTTAAAATAATAATAATATCCTAAATATTCTACTTCTTCTGCATAAACAGGAAATGATTGAAGAATAAAATTTTTAGTTAAAAGTTTACCGTTTCCTCTAAAACCTTCAGGTCCACGAATTAATCCGTCATTTTCAAAACTTACAGTAAATTCTGCTTTATCGTGATAATGATGCAGACATTTACAACAAATATTTCCGTCCTTAAATTTAAATTCTGAAAATTCAAAATCACTTTCTTCAAATTTAAGACTCTGTTTCTTTTTATATCCGTTAAATTTTATAATATCCAGATTTGAATTTATTACAGCATCACCGAATTTTATATTGTAATCATCACCGATTTCTTTTATATCTAAAACATAATGATTATCTAAAAGATAAAAATTATAACTTTTTGCTTTAATATAAAGCATATTATTTAAATATAAATTAGAATAATCCGTATTTATTTTTTTATAACCTATCTGATTATTTGAATTAAAAGTAAAATCCTGAAAATCTAATCTTAAGAAATCACTTTTATAATTCGAAATATTATTTAAAATTACTTTTGGAATTATAATTGCGTCAGCTTTTATTCCATCTTTAGTTAAAAAAATCTCAACATCATCATAATATAAATTATATAAAGCTACCCAGCCGTCAAACTCATAAGAAAATGTATATGTATCTTTTACACTTATAATTCCAGCAGATATTTCTTTTTTATAAACAAACGAAAGATTTTTTATATCTGCATAATCAAGTTTTTGATTAACATCATAACAATCATAGTTTTTATTCTTCTGTATTTTTTCATAAGTTTCGTCCGTATAACAAAAACAATTAAAATCAGACAAATCTATTTTTGCATTTTCTACAGAAATCTTTTTACCGTCAAAACAACAATCCCCTTCTATATAAAAACCATCATATTTAATTTTTTTACAGACTGCATTTAAATTTCCGTTATTATCAAGAACTGCATTTTTAAAGACAGCATTTTCATTTGAGTCTGGAAGAGGAAGTGTAAAATCTACAAGAAAGTCATTTCCATTTTTTACAGCATTATTTACAGTTATAGTTGCCCCGTAATTTTTAGAAAACAAAACAAACTTAGCTGAAACATCTTTTGGAATATTGTCTGCAAAACAATTTATACCAGTTACCAATAAAAATATAAAACAAAGATTTATTTTATGAAAAATTTTCCTCATAAACATTCCTCTTAAAATTTATTTTGTCAGTCCTTCAAAAATAACCTGAATCTCTTTTATAAATGTTTCGGTATCAATTTTAAGTTGATTTAAGAATGAATTATCACTTAACGGACCAATTACAGTTTCCATTTCCTGTCTGTTTCTGTAAGTCATATTTCTATAATAATCTGTATAGTCCTTTTCTCTTGACTGTACAGAATGATTATAAATTTCATTTGCAACGATTGTAACGTCTTCTGTAATATTGCGATAAATATCAACTGTAAATTCTTCGATTGGTCTTGAATAAAGCTGTTCAAGAAGATAAAGCGAATATCTGACTTTATATTTTTCGTACGATGCTTCACACAAATTATAATAATCGTGAACTTCGTCCCAGTTTCTGTACTTACCGATTTTTATATCGTTGAATAATTCTTTTATTTTTTCACTTGGAATAATCTGGCCGCCGACATTTTCCCATTCTGTAAACAAAGGAAGTCTTCTAATACCTTCAATTAATTCAGGTGTTAAATATTGTTCCTGAAGTTCTTTACAGAAATCCATTAATGTTCTTGTTGCAAAATATTTTACAATCTTGCGGTACATCTTATAAGCCTGAACTGGTTTATGAATAATTGCACCGTATTTTTTCTGGCATATTGAATCAAAAAGTGTAAAATCTGTAAATTCACTTTTATGAAGGAAATCTTTTGCTTTCTGGAAAATCTGTTCTTTTGTTTTACAGTCATCAAAAAGTTCTGGACGTTCAGTCTGTAAATACTCTGATGTTAAACCGATTAATCTTTCTGTAGCTGAAACAATCTCCTGCATTGTATCTGGAGCAAGAGGATCAAATTCAATGTGCTGGATTTTAACAACACGTTTATCTCTTTTTGCAAATTTATTTTTATTTCTGGTAATAGCAAACATATCATACATAAACCAGAATGCAGGCATTATTGTAATTGCTTCATCAGATTTGTCTCCTGGGCTAACAAGAGAAAAAGGATACGGAATATCAAGTTCATGCTGATAGCTTCCTTTTGAAACAAGAACAAATGATGCAAATCGTGAATTGTGTTTAAAATCACTGCAAAGACCAGGCCAGAAACCTCGTTTGGCAAAAATCTCACCGTCTGGACTTCTAGAGTTATGGTTACTACCGATTGTTGCACCAGAAGCAATATTTGACTGTCCCATAATTGTTGTAGCAATAAGGAAAGAAGAGTTATGATGCTGTTCATGGAATGGGAAAATCAAGTTATTCAAAACTTCACAACATGAAATTGTAGAGTTGTCCCCTAAAACAGAGTTCAAAAGTCTGGCACCATATTTTACCTGACAGTTTCTTCCAATCACAAAACGAACTGCAATTGCCTGATAAAACAATTTACTGCCATATCCTAAAATACCATTTACCATTTCTACACCTTCTCCAATCTGAGAACGTTCTTCTGGAGAAGAGAGAATTGTAATATTTTTTAATTTCAATGCACCTTTGATGTAAACACATTTACCGATTTTTGCATCTTTAATAATGTTTGAATTTTTAATGACTGTATCATCATCAACAAAACCAAAAGTATCAAGTTTTTTAGAATTTCCGAATTCTGTAAGCTGAAGAAATCTATTTAAAAGTTCATTATCATCACGATAATGTGACCAAAGATATGCATCTGCAGGAATCAACGATTCAAAAGGAAGAATGCTTCGTCCGTCATTTTCGTTTGCAACAGAAATCCAGACACGTTTATCTTCAGTTTCACCTTCTTTTAATATACCATTACCGAATTTTGAATGCAAAGTACAGCACATCTCGTTTATATTAAAAAGAATTACACGGTTACCAAGACGATAATTATCAAGATAATCTACATTTCTAATAACGTTATCATCACCTGTAACAACATTTCTTAATTTCGAACGTTCAATTCCACATTCAAGATGTAAATCATTAAAATGAAGCAGACCTTTTTTAAGTTTTCCAAGTATTATAAATCCAGAAAAATCACAACCATGAATTAATTCAGGGTCAAAACAATCTTCACCGGCATCAACATAAAAATTATTCCACAGTGAATCTTGATTTCGATTTAAGTTTTTCTCTAAAATCTGAATTTCGTTTTGAGTCAGTAATCTTTTACCCTTAATAAGTTCTTCTGGAACTTGAACCTTAACTTTGCCAGATGGCACATATTCAACGTCTACCATAATAAAAAAAATATACTATAACTTATTCTGTTTTTCTAGATGATAAAGAATAATTTTTAGTTTATAATATAAATAATATGATTAAATTGTTTTCAAAAAATAAATTATTATTTATCTATTCATTAATTTTCATTTTTAATTTCTCAAATATCTTTGCATCTCCAAAAGATTCTGTAAAAGAATATACTCTGGAAAACGGAATGAAAGTATTTTTACTAGAAGATACTACGACTCCACTTTTACGCATCGAATTTACAACAAGAGCAGGTTTTTCATCACAAACACAAAAAACTTCAGGATTTTTCAAATTATATACAAATCTTTTTGAAAAAAGTCTTCCACAGATAAAATTTGATTCATGCTATTGTAATGCAGATTCATCACGATATATTGTTACAGTTACATCTTCGCAAAAAGAAAAAATACTTGATGCAATTTCAAAAACTGCTTTTGAACCAAATTTTTCTAATGAATTAATACAATCTGAACTTACAAAATTAAAGCAGGAAGTAAAAGAAAACGCACAGTCAATGAGCGGATTTATAAATTCTGCAATAGATTCAAAAGTTTTTTCTGATTCACCATGGAAACACGACTCTGGAATCTACCCTTCTTTATTTAATAAAACTACTGTAAAAAATGCACGATCTATTTTAAATACAATTT
The DNA here is from genome assembly GCA_937892225.1 of uncultured Treponema sp. GTDB lineage: Bacteria > Spirochaetota > Spirochaetia > Treponematales > Treponemataceae > Treponema_D. The sequence continues at coordinate 3,508 of CALAUH010000207.1, read as the reverse complement.
CTCTGCGCTATTACACACCACAAAACAGTGCAATTTTTATAAGCGGTAATTTTAATTCAAAACAGATTCTTAATACATTAAATAATACATTCGGACGTTTTTATAATACATACTCTGCAGTTATCGAAAAAAAAGAATCACCAAAAATCAAACAGCGAAAATTCGTATTACATGACCCGGAATTTTCAGATGAACTTACACAGGTTGTAATCCAATACACAAATCTTGATATGCAGGAAAGTGATTTAGCCGCTTTAGTTTATAACAACAATTATTCTTTCTTTAAATACAATCTTTTAAATATAGAAGAATTAAATATTCCCGGTGATGAATATATCAACGCTTCAAGTGCACATAAACGAAATAACAACAGACTTATTATACAGACCCTTTTACAAAAACCGGAAAATCCTAAAATAAAAACAAACAGTCTTAAACAATCACTTCTGTTTGAAAAACATGTAAAAGAATCTATGTCATTAATAAATTCTGCAGAATTCGAAAATGCTCAGCAGAATGCAGCTTATTCTTTAAACCTTATAAATTCTTCTTCAAGTGAATATATGAACAGTTTAAGTGAATACTGGGCAATTGAACCATATCAATCTTTTTACGAAGACTGTTTAGATAATGCAGAAAGTTCTATTGCAGTACAGACACTTGCTTCAAGATATGAAAAATATAGAAATACAACTGCAGAACAAATTTCCAATAAATTAAAAACCGAAGAACCTTTTGTTTTTGTTATAATCAATACAAATGATTTTAATGCCAACAAAAAAGAATATCTTGCAAAAGGATTTGAAGAAATCACAATTAAAAATGCATCCTGGTATACTCAAAAAGAATTTGCCGAAATAAAGAATTATAATCCAGATGATGATAAAAATCTTTTTGCTACAGAAAGTTTTGAAACAGAAAACGACAGTCAGAAATATTATATTGCAAATAAAGAACAGATTAAAAAAGTAAAACTTCAAAACGGAATCCCGCTTGTTACAAAATATAATAATAATACAACACAGGCAACATTTTTAATTTCAATATGCGGCGGAAAATTAAATACAGTTAAAAATCACGGATTCGAAGAAGTAATGATAAATATTCTTGCAACTAACATTCAGCGTGAAATAGTTGCACTTGAACAGAAAGGCCAGATTGTCGGCATGCCCGAATTAACATGGCAGTCTGATATTACAACCAGTTCAATCATTATTGAATGCGAAAATGTTGATTTACCACAAATCGCTAAAGCTGTTGCTAATGCAATTATCTATTCCGATGTTTTGCCTGCAACCGCAGATCGTGCTGTAAGCAACAGACAATATAAAAAACGAATGGAAAATGGAAGTGCCGTTAATCAGATGTATGCAAAAGCCGTTTCCACACTTTATCCTGATTCGGATTTTATAAATATTTTTGAAACAGAAAAAGATGTTCTGGAAGATACAAATTATCTAAAAATTCTTGAATACTATCCTGTACTTTTAGATTCTTCCAGATACAAATTGATTGTAACAGGAAATTTTTCTGACAATATCGTAGATGTTATGAATTCTACTTTAGGATTATTAACAAACAATAAAGGAAAAACAAATTTAATTTATGCAGTAAGCAAATTAGATAAAAGTAAAACCGTTACATTAAAAATTAATCATACTTTCCTAACAGATATTCCTGCCGAAAAAGCAGGTCCAATGCCAGCAGTACTTATTCCTACAACACAGTTTTTAGACCCTGTAATGTATTTCTTTTCTTCACCGACTGCAGGCACAAAAGAAGAAGCTCTTTTTAATGCAATGCTTTTATATATTGTAAACAAACTTCAAAATCAGATAAATGAAAATTCAAGATTAAAAAACAGCAATGCTTCTGTAATGTTTGCCAAAGCTCAAATGGACACAGCCGCAATAGTTGTTCAGAATGTTCCACATACAAAAGAACTTGATGCCGCTTATAAAAATATAATTACAGAAATAAAAAAAGAATTATCATCACAAAAAGCCGGAAACACAATTACACTTATAAAAGATATATGGACTTCTACACAATTACAGGATGCAGGAACAAATACTGGTACTGCAAAACTTATGCAGCAGGGCTTTGAATATTTCCCATATGAATCTAATACCTTATATTATCTTGATATGTATAATTTTATTCAGACAGCACAAATAGAAGATTTCTTAAATATTTTATCTTACTTCCCTGAACTGCCTGTATTTAAAATTTATTCAAAAGACGGAATAAAATAAAATAAAATAAAAACAATTATGTTAAATAAAAAAGACTTTCTAAAATCTAGAAAGTCTTTTTTTTAGTATTAATTTTCGGCTCCTGCTGGGCTTGAACCAGCGACACACGGATTAACAGTCCGTTGCTCTACCGACTGAGCTAAGGAACCATATTCTTTCGAACGTGATGTTATAATATAAAATATATAAATTTTTGTCAATACAATAAACTTAAAATTTATTAAAAAAATTAATTGACTTATAAAATTTTACAGTTAAATTATATGTATGACAAAAGAAGAAATAAGAATAAACATTAAAGAATTAGTAAAACAGAATAAAGAAAATTTTAATTCATTATCAGATGGCATTTGCAAAAAAATAGTTACTTCAAAAGAATATCTTTCTGCAAAAATAATTTTAACATATATGGCCTTACCCGATGAAGTTGATTTAGGCGGTTTAATTATGTCTGCCTTTGTTGAATCAAAAATAATTGCAATTCCAAAAGTAGATTTACAGACTCAGACTATACAATTCTATTATTTCAATGAAAAAATGGGAAACTCTTACTGTATGCAAAGAGGCGCATACGGAATAATGGAACCTGATATCAACAAATGCAAACTATTAAATATTCAGGATTTAAAAGAAAAAGTTTTAATAATTGTTCCCGGAAGAGCATTTACAAAAGACGGAAAAAGAATAGGTCGAGGAAAAGGTTATTATGATAAATACCTTTCTCTGTTAAAAACAAATGCCTGCAATTTTACAAGTGCAGGCGTCTGTTTCCCATTTCAAATTATGGATGATTTACCGGTTTCAGAAAACGATGTATCTATGGATACAATGTTTTACTAAAACCAATAATTATTTTATTTTTCAAGAATAAATTCTACACGACGGTTTTTCCAGTTGTTATCCTTATCTTTAGGTTCAACGACTGGTTTTGTACCGCCCATACCTTCTGTAGAAATTGAGCCTTCACTTACACCTCGTTTAACAAGATATGCTTTGATTGCATCAGCACGTTCTTTTGAAAGTGGCATTAAAGCACGTCCCCAGTTCTGCAAATCATCAACAGTTTCTTCATCGTTCTTCTCTCGTTCTTCGCACTCCTTTGCGGAGTTTTTTATCGCCAAGGGAAGCCACTCCTCCCTCAAACGCCGACATTATATCAAAGATATGCAACACTAAATTATATGGGTGGTGTTTCTATGGTAGGAAATCCTGATTTAGCTGCAGAAAGATATAACAGTTGGGATATCGGTATT
>CALAUH010000206.1 GCA_937892225.1 uncultured Treponema sp. | reverse complement strand
AATTACCAATGCTTCTATTCTTTATAATAATAAAAATTATACTGGTTGTGTATTATACAAATTTGAAACTGGAAATATTTATATTTCTAATACCTGGTGGGGTAGTTCTAAACCTGATTATAATACATTAATTAATGCTAAAAAAGCAAAAATGGATATTGGATTTGAGAAAAATAGAATAACAAAAGAGGATGCTAATTTTCAATATGATAAAAGACAAGATTTTAATAATGATCAATATGAAGCAGAATGGGATGATGATAGTTATTAAGAAATTAGATAACTTAACCTAAACCAATTCAGTGCCTATTCATTGCCTATTCATTTCTTAATTCAAACAATATTTTTTTATTAAGAAATTATTTGGATTTTTTACCCTTTCTTGATTACTTTTAGGATTTTGATATTTATTATTTTCGTTTATAATGAATCCATTTGAGTATGAATTATTTGAATATGCTTTACTAGTAGAAGTAATTGTTCTTGATTTATTATTTCTGTTTGAAAAAGCAAATTTTTGTGTTTTATAGAAATTTATATTTTTTTTGAGATTTTGAAAATTGACTAATTCTATAAAGAAGTGGTATGAAAAATGTCTTATCAGTATCCGTATAAGAAGCCAAATAATCATTTTATACGGATACTGATAAAACTTTTATTTGTGAATTTCATCAGTTTGTTATAAAATAGTAAAACGTTTAATAAAACAGGGGAAAATTATGAAAGAAATGCCAAAAATTACAGATTTATTCAATGGCGGAGTAATCTGGTCTAATACTTTTGAAAAATTTAAGGCTACAGTTTATGTTCCAAAAACAGATTTGATGAGCGATGTTTTAAATTACGGATTTATAGCTCCTTATCTTTTAGTTTTTGCAGAAAAAGATTTTTCTTATGATGAGGCTGTTAATTTTGCAGCAAAAAATGGTTTTGAAGAAATCGCAAAAAAATATGCTTCCAGCGTAGTGTTTATTTATCCAACTTCAAAAAATGGCTGGGATGATGCAGCTTCAGATTTATTTTCAGAAATAATTTCAAATTCAAAAATACATGAATATTATGAAAACGGAATAGTAAAAGCATACAACCGTTTTACAAAACAATTAGATGCATATTTTATTCGAGGTGCAATCTTCAGAACAAATCTTTTTGGTTTTGGAAAATCGGCAGACTTTATTGTAAAAAATTGCTTAAATCATTTTGAAGGAGACGGACTTTGGGGACGTGCAGAATGTGCGCCAGTTGCCTGTATTTTAACAAATCTTTCAGTAACTCCAAAAATTGATGCAGATGATATTCCAGTTGTTTCTTATGGAAATTCAGCCGAAGTAAATAAACTTTTCAAAGAAAAATGTAAGTATTTCCTTGAAAAATCTTCTCCAGATATTGTTAATGACATGGACAGCTTTATTAAACAGTTCCGCAGAATGATTGGCGAGCTTGAAATTGACCCAGATTTAGAAAAAGATGGACTTGTAATTGAACCAAATGTAATAACATTAAAAACCGCAGCAGACAACTGTGGCGACGACAAAGGAACTTCCACACATAAAGTCGGATATTTTTCTTTCTACAACAAAGATATTTTCAAAAACGGCCCTGCCCCATTAGTTTTAGAATTCCATGGCGGCGGAGACAGCAGCTTTTACATTTCATACATCAGTGGTTGGGCAAACATTGCTCATCGTCATAACTTTTTACTTGTTGCAATAGAAAATCATTTGAACAGTACTGCAACTGAAATGGTTGAACTTGTTGAGCAGCTTCGCAAAATCTATAACATAGACACTACTCGTATTTACGCAAGTGGTTTTTCTATGGGTGGCTGCAAGAGCTGGCACTTAGTACAGGAATATCCGGAACTTTTGGCAGCTGTTGCTCCAATGGATGCTACTTTTGAAGTTGGTGACAATGCTTACGGAAATCATGTTGAAAGCGGAATTAATACTTCTGTTTCAGTACCAACATTCTATGCGGGCGGGGAAATTACTCCGTTACCGGAACTTCCTTTCCAGGCGCAAAAATGTCTTGACCGTGCAAAATACATTCTTGAGCTTAACAAGGCTAATGTTGAATATAATGTGAAGCTCGAAGAAAAAGATTCCTGGAAGAATAAAATCTGGGGCGTAGACGGGGACTTTGTAATCAAGGAATATGATGAAACTCGTGATGCTACTTTGACGATGAATCTGTTTAAGAACGAAAACAACAGAATCTTCAATGTATTTGCA
>CALAUH010000205.1 GCA_937892225.1 uncultured Treponema sp. | reverse complement strand
GATGACTTTTTTTTTGCGGGATGACTTTTTTTTTGCGGGATGACTTTTTTTGTTGGAGGGGGCTTTTTTTTATGACAAAGGGACCCGGTCCCTCTGTCACATTTTTTTGCTATTTAATATTTAATTTGAAAATTGAGCTGAAGTTTATATTCATCACTTTGAATATATTTATCGAGACGAAGATTTGTATTTAATTGGAAAGTCGAAAACTTACCGACTACAGGTGTAACATCAAAATTTAAAACGAGATAAAAACTATCATTTAGCGTACAATTTTCAAATACATTGTAAAATCTGTCCATGGCACGCAAATCTGGAAGTTTTACTTTTACTGTATCATATTCAAGGGCAACATCATAACCACAATATAAACCAAATCTTGGAAAGTATATTCTCCAAAAACCATTTTGAATTTCCATACCAGAAATTAATGTTTGTGCATAAGCCCGAACAGCTTTTCCATTTGTATAAAAAAGTTCGGCATGTATTGTTGAAGGTAAACTCAAAATCCAATTGTTATAATTTTGTACAGGAATTAAAAATGGAATTTCACCAGTTGCAAACAATCCTGCATTTATTTGGAATGGATTTATTTCTCCCCACGTCCAGGAAGAAGTTATTTTTGCTCCCCCACTTACTCCAATCTTTTTAAGTTCTGATATTCCATACTTATGAATATTTGAATAAATTGCAGAAAAAGTACAATCAACTTTTCTGTAAGATTCATCAAATGACGGCCAGTCTTGCAGAGTTGGAAAATTCTGCATTTGTAAAGCATCCCAATAAGATGTTGAGGCTGTAAAGATTCCTGCTGCATCAAAAGAAAGCCGTCTGAATGTCATGAGCAACGGAACTTCAAAATGAATATTTCCAATTGCATTGAAAGTATATTCTCCAGCATCATTAAACTTAAAAATAGAAGAAACAATAAAATCGGCAGGTGTTGATGTATTTTTATAATATAAAGCAGCTGCAGAATCCTTATTTAATTCTATTTTCTTTGCAGTAAGTTCATCGTTACTTTTTTTTGTGGCATTGAAAAGTGTTGTAAAATCTAAAGGTATAAAACCGTTGGCAACCGAAATTATAAGCTGATTATTTGAAAAAGGATCGGCTTGAGTTTCAAAAACAACTCCTAATCCTGGCTGTTTGATTAAACCTTCTTCGAGAGTAATATCTCTTACCGGCATGAAAAATTTCCAAGAACCGTTAATCATATATTTCCACGGAGAATAATCCTGCAAAATAAAATTATCAATCTGCACTGTTGTATAATCATCATTTTCTGGTTCATTGTAATATTCAAACGAGGCTTCTTCGAAAGTTAGGTTTTGAATGTTTGAATATTTTATTTCTGAATGATTTAACATTTTTACAATGTAGTGAAGATTTTTGTTATACATAACTGTACAACTCATTCCACCACTAATATCTTCTGATTCAATTGTAATTTTTTTTGGATTAAGATTTTCATCAAAATATATAATTCCGGGGCGAGTAAGAGAACAAATGTTTTGAAGAACATAATCAAATAACAAACAAGATTCTCCATCTATATTTGCAAAACGAAGATTTCTGATTTTAAGATATTCACTTGAATCCTGATTATCACATATGTTTTTTATTTTGAAAAATTTTTCACTTTGGGAACAAGTTGTTTCGTTTTGATTTTGAATTGATGATATAAACACAAACCATTCATTGTTGTGACAAACTAAACTGGCAAAATAATTTTCTTTTAACGGAACTGTACAAAATGGAGTAACTCCATAATCAAAGTTTTTGGTATAAACAATATTTTTTTGAGAATTATTATAACCTAAAAGTTCGTTTAACTCGCCGGAACAATAAACTTGGAGGCAGGAATAATCGTCCTGGATAAAATTTCCTGCTACTGCATATTTTCCATCGGCCAAAACTACAATAGAAGCATCTCTAAGGTTATAAGTTTCGGTCAAAAATCTTCGTTCTTTTAAATCATAAAAATGAACTATATCATGTTGAAACTGAGCCCTTGTTCCTGATTGAATGTGCGAAATAACAAGGAATCTGCCACATGGAGAAACCGTTAGATTTGTTATATCACTTGCTAAAAATAAAAGTTGGCGCTGACTTTCAAAATTATAGATTCCCGAAATATCAACTTCTTTTTTTAATTCATCATACCAGACAAGACCATAATTTGTACTGACAATAAACTTATAATTTGAATCATAATCGGTTTTTAAAAATGAATTTACTTTCAGATTTGTGTTTATATCTGGATACGGAATTGATTCTATAAATTCGTTCCATAAATCAGAAAGCGAAACTTCATACTCTTTTTCGAAAATTTTTCTATCGAGCTTAAAAAAGTTTATTTTGCCACATTCATTCCAATAATCACAAAATTTCTGTATTCCATATTTTTGCTGGATATACGCATAAAAAGCTGCCGCTGCTGCAAAACATAAATCATTTTCTGGATAAACATCCATTGCTCCCGAAACTTGAATTAGTGATGGAAATTTATTTTCAACTTTGGCCTGCATCATTAGCTGAAGATTCCAGTTATCGTATAAAAGTCCTGATTGATTTTTTTCATCCTGTGTATATACAGCACCTTCTAGAAAAGAATACGGAACATTGAACAAGGCTGCGGGTTGAAAAGAATCGCCCAATAATTTTTTAGCCAGAAAATCTGTTTTTTTATTGCGTACCGACTGACTCACAGCACGGCCAACTTCGTGATAAAATAAATCGATTAAACCTTTTGAATATGAAGTATTTTCTATTCTTCCAACTGCATCAAAAATAACAATGCGGTTATAAGGAGAAGCAGTATATTTTACACTAAGCGTATCGGAATCTGGGGAGATTATAACAATTGTTCGAAAATCGTATTCGCAGTTAAATGAACTTTTTGCTTTAAGATATAATTCGTCTGCCTGAGAAGCAAGGTATTTTGCAGTTTGGAAATTTTCTTCACAAAAAAGAAAATCAAAATATTCAAATTCCAGAAGTAAAAGATACAGCTGGTCAAGATACGGAAAAACTATCTCCTATTACAGAGGAGATGCTTGAGAATTTTTCTCCGAAAAAGAAAGAACATGAGGCGGAAG
>CALAUH010000204.1 GCA_937892225.1 uncultured Treponema sp. | reverse complement strand
AGTTCAAATCCAGGAACAGTAAGAAGATACTTAGCTTCAAGACCTGTAACTTCTGCGATTCCATCGGAATCAAACTGGATTGGTTTTCCAGTATTTGCAGTGATTGTCTTTCCGGCACGTTTTACAGACTTGATTTTAACAGTTTCATCATCATAGAAATGATTTTCTGTCTTAGGCTGAGATTCTGCCTTATCTTCAGAAGCGTTTACTTCTGTTGTTTCGGCAGTTGAAGTTTCGGCAGCAGTTTCTACTGCCTTTTCTTCAACCGCATCAAAAGCGGCTGTTGGTACTTCTTTCTTTGATGTTCTTGCCATATCAACAACCCCCTTCAATTAGTAAAGACCGCCTGCGTAACCAACGTTATCGATGATAGCGTTGAATGCTGGAGCTCTCATGATTGGCATACCGTACATTGCGATAACACCACGGTGAGCAAGGCTTGAATCATGCTTGAGTTCAAATGCACTGATTGGCATAAGCTGAGCAAATGAGAGAACAGGCTTCATTTCCTGAGTGTAGTCAGAAAGAAGGATGATAGAAGCAGTTCCAGGAAGATCTTCGTTAAGGTCAACATAAGTTGTTTCACCTTCAGCGGCTGCCTTGATACGCTTCATTTCCATCATTTCTGTTCCATCTTTCTTGGAACGTGTGATGATGAATCCTGTTGCAACTGGACCGTTAGATGCTGGAGTGATTTCAAGTGTTACCTTTGCACCGGCTGCAACTGTTACAGGAGAAGAAATTGCCTTTTCAGCAGAAATTCCGTAAGAGTTTACGGCATGAACTGCATACATGTAGTCACCTGCATCGTCAGCAACAAACTGTGAATTTGAATCTGTTCCAGCACTTGCTGTAACTGTTGCTGGAGCAAATGGGCGAAGTTCCTGATTACCAGAAGCTACAACCTTACCCTTAACCTTGAACATCTTGTCTGCACCGGCATCTCCCTTGATTGAGAGTGTAGAACCGATTGCTGTTGTGATGTCAGGAAGTGCTGTAAGTGATGTATGTATATCACCTGTAAGGTAGCGGAGCTTTTCGTTGTAAAGTCTCTTGAACTGCTGTGCAAGGATTGGTGGGAAGTAAGCCTTGTTAAGGTCTCCACCCTTTGTGTATACCTTTTCTGCGAGTTCGTCAAACAATGCTTCACCGGCATCAATTTCAGCAGACTTTTCACCGATTTCAAGACCACGGATATCGATACGTGTTGAACGGAGCTTTTCCTTAACATCTGTATCTTTTGAAGAATCACGGATCATCTTAACAAGACCATCGAATGCCTTTGGATTTACCGAAGAATCTCCGTGGAAAAGTGAGCGTTCTACCTGGCGAGTGATACGAGTAACACCGGCAACCTTTTCGCTGTTGAGAGCTTCATTGCCTGCATCAGTCATTGCCATCTGATGTGTTACGGCATACTTTGTAGAGATGTACTTTGTCTCTGCAAACTTACGCTTGATTTCCTGTCCACCTTCTACAGCACGTTCACCTTCACCGATAAATCCGAATTCATCATCACCTACATCTGTACGGATGTTGAACTGGTGAACTGTAGAACCAATCTTTTCCTTGTTGAGCTTATGGAAGAGCTTACAGTCATTCTGAGAAACATCAAGAATATTTGTAAGAGTTGCTTCCAAGTCTTCACGCTGCAATGCACGACCACCCTCATAGAGTGATGCATCTACACCTGCTCCAGCAGTAAGAGCCTTTTCGAGCTCCTTATTTTCTGTTGAAGTACCTGCAAATTCGTCATTATCAAAAATGCTTGCCATAATATTAATCTCTCCTTATAAGATTATTTTCCATACTTGTGAACGATGTCACAAATTTCCATCCATTCAGATTTTGAAATTGCTCCACCAGCCATCTTTCTCTGGAAAGCTGAATTCAAACGCTGAGACTTCTGTACATCTGCCATTGTCTTGTCCGAGTTCTTGAAACTGTTTTCAAGAGACTTCTTGAACAGGTCAAAATCAGCCTGAGAAATCTCTCCTGCAACAGCTGCTGCCACTGCACCACCTACCGACTTCTGCATTACCGTTGATCTTGCATCAGGAGTTTCTCCGATCTCAGCGATTGCGTTTGCACACTCAAGAACAGACTTGCGAAGTTCATCAATTTCTTCTCTCTGCGACTTGATGATGTCAGCCTGAGCATCGATTTCATCCTTGAACGACTTGATAACAACTGAAGCATCAATCCATTCATCATCGTCTGATGAATCGTAAGAAATATCATCTTCATAAGATTTCTTAACATCTTCATCATCATCCTTTTCATCATCAGTATCATCTTCATCGTTAAAGAGTGAAGCACCCTTTTCTTCTTCAGAATCTACTTCAGACTTGTCGTAATCTTCACTCTTCTTGCAGTCCTTTGACTTAAGAATGGAAGTTACAGAATTCAAAAAGCCTTTAGCCATTTTCTTCTCCCCTTCATTTATTATCTCTCGCACCGCAGTACGAGCTTTTGATTCCGAAAATCCACGGTCAATGAGCCATGTCACCAATGATTCTTCATCATCCATTTCTTCTTCTGCCATTGCAGCAACAAGTTCACGGATAACATCTTCATCAGATTTCTTTATTGTTGGCATTTCAAGGATATCTGTGACACCATCTTCAACTTCTTCCTTCTGCATTGCCCTGCCACCTTCAAACAAAGAAGCATCAGTACCACTTCCGGCTGTAAGTGCCTTACAGAAATCAACATTTGTCATGGACTTTGCAAACTTCGCACTTCCAACGGTCCAGTTGACAGGAGAACAAGTCAAAGCAAGGTCATTCCACATAAAGCTTGTAACTGTTTCCGTTCCATCAGCATTCTTTCTTACTTTAGGCATGATTCCGCCTACTGATGCATGAACTCTTGTACTTCCGGCTTTAAGAAGATTGATGTAATCCTTCGCATACTTGTTATTTCCGTAAAGTTTTCCCTTTACAAATGTCTTTGAACCGTCAGTCCAGACCTTCAAAGGTTCTCCAATAATCTTGTCTTTGTGGGTTTCAACGTTGCCATTCTCATCCCTTGTCTTGTGCTGGTGATCATCAGAAATAACACCGTTTGTAAGGAAGTATTCTTGTGAACCAGTAAGAGCCTTTTGCTGAACATACTGATTCTGAAGATCAAGGTTTTCGTTACTTGCTTCGACTTCAAAGATGTAATTACCTTCTGCATCCGATTCACCTGGCATTGCTTTATTGATAGCGACACTCAGGAACACATCAGAAACTTCATTTTCTCCGTCATAATTGACCATTCTTTTTCTCCAAAAGAAAAAAATTTAAACAAAAAAAAGGCAGTCAGTGGAAAAAATCCATTGACTGCCTTGTTACAAGCATATCTAATAGTTTGATAATTTTCTTCATTATATGGACTAGACTTTATATTGTCAAGTTTTAAGAAAATAACTAAATCATAAACATAGATTTATTTATGCTCTTTTCGGTTGTTTCTTCACCTTCATTTTCTTCTGGGATGTAAACATCATCCTCTTCATTGGTATCACCGGAATTATCTTCTCCGTAACCACCCCAATCTTCACCGTCTCCACCTTCTTCTCCACCAGCATCTTCATTTGCCTTTGCAGCCTGATACAACTGTACTGCCTGAGAATTAAGCGGAATGTCTGCCCATTCAGCTTCAAGAGCATCAAGTCCAAGGGCAACCCTTGCTTCATTCAGTGTCTGTACACTCTCAACCTTTGTTTTTACAAGGTCTGCTTCAGCCTTTGGATCAGTAAGTTCATAACCAACGAATTCAAATCTGTATTCAGGATCTATTTTCTGAACGATTTTATTGATATATGATTCAAGGAAGGAAAGAATATCTCCAAGAATAAGGCTCTTGCTTGCTGCTATCCTTGACGAGCCACCGTTCTCAAACATTGCCTGAGACTTCTGGGACTGCAATGCAAGTTCATACATCCAACATCCGCACCTTGATGCAACTCCGGATGTAAGGTAATCGAGCCAAGCCTGGAATTCCATTTCACGATTCTTGCCATTTATTTCCTTCCACTCAATAGTATTGTCCTTTCCACCGCTAGGAATGACAGGAATTCTCCACTGGTTTGCTGGTCCACCAGACATTATTTCAGCAATATAATCTGTCATTGTGTCGATTTCATCTTCATCGGCATCACCATTGACAAGGAAAATGCCTTTAGGAATCTTGTTTTCGGTGAAGTTACCCATGTTATAGGCAAATGTATGAATAACACTTGAAATAAGGTCTACAGCCTGCTCAACATAGGAATAGCCATAGGCACTGTGATAGATGTCAGTTCTAGGATTTTCAAAGTCAAAAATCATAGTATCGGATGTATATGCAGCCGATGGAGCTCCCTCAATAATCTGAAGGTATTTATATCCTTCTGGGTTGATGTTTGAATCAATTTCATCCTGTGTCAACGGCATTACCTTTTCAATCGTTCCGGCATCAACGGCAAAGAAAGCACAAAGTTTCTTCATCTTGTTGTACTGAAGTTCAGTTGAAATCTGATCCAAAGTCAGAACATCCCTTAAAAGTTTGTTGCAATATTTTACAAAATCATCCCTATCGCTATCTTCATAACTTCCAGTATTGAGAAGGAAATCCCTAATTTCTTCTGCTTTCTTGTCCCTTACCGTTTTCTTTTTGGTAAGATCCACATCTTTCTTTTCGATTATGAATCCACGAGAGTTTCTGTCTGTCGCAGGCTTGAAAAATGGTCTTGCTTTCTTCTGAATATGATTGATGCATGTATTGATAACCCATGCTTTCTGAGCGATTGCCCTAAGAACCTTGCAAGACACTCCACCATACTGAGTTCTTGAGATAGTCCTGATTTTTCCAAAAGCATTGTCAGAAAGAGTAAATGGATCGACAAAAGATGATGCAGCACCGAACATCTTTCCCCTGTCCTGCCAGAACAATCCATCTGTAGTAGGATGCTGGTTATATACTGCCCTTTTCTTAAGTTCTTTATTTATGTCAACCTTTTCAATCTTTGCCATTTTCTCTCCCCATCAAAAAAAAAGACAGTCACCCCAGATGGAATGACTGTCTCTAAAACAAATCGAAAACATTATATTGCAATATCAGTTTTTATGCAAAACCTAATATTCTTGAACAACATTAATTTCTTTAAGAGCTTGAATGAGCCTGTCTATAGTCTGGTCAAATACACTTACAAGAGTTGTGTTATCATCGCCAAACTCTCGTCTTGTTCTCTCATCAGAATCCATTGCTGACAATCCCAGTTTAATAAGATTTTGTCCTTGTTCAGTTGCCAAGGCAGCCTTGAGATAGGCATATTTCCTTGAATTCTCATAACCACCACGGTTTCTCAATTCTTCAAGACTGTCTATAACGTTTGAATTGAGATCTGCAGCATGTCCATTGGATGCATCCAAAGACCGTTTCATATCGTCTGTAGCATTATCATATTTAGAATCTATACCAGCAAGCCCCTTAAGATAGTCTCGGAACGCACCTTCTCCCAGGATGCTTGTATTGTTCTTGATGTCATTGAGATAATTGACCATGTTCTTCTGGTCCGTATTATACTCAGTATTCGACATTACCTTTTTAATATCATCATCCGTAACGACACCTTTATTTTCTTTCTGCATCTTGTAAAGCTGCATAGCACCAGTATAGTTAAGTCCTGTCAACTGTTTCCATGCAAGAACATTTTCCATGGTATCATCGCCATACTGACTGCTGAACCTATCACTGATAGCCTTGAACGTATTAGGAGTAAATCCACGTTCCATAAGGGCAAATGTATTCAAGGCATCCTCGCCCTTAATATGCTCAACACCTAAAGTACCATTATTCATTCCCCTCAAACTCTGAAATGCAAGTAAATGGGATGTATTGTCAAGAGAAGTTGCTCCCCTCAAGCCTTGGTTCATCTGATTAAGTCTCTGGAATCCATACTGACCTTGCCATGCAGGATTATCATTAGAGAGTTTAGAGAACATGACCATTGTCTTAGATACATCTTCAGTAGACTGGACAAACCCATTTGCAATACCATCTTCAACCGCACTCTGAAGCCCATTAAGGAATTCACCGAACTGACCTTTTTCAAGACCGGTTGCCTGGCTTGCTCCAAAAGCATAGTTCATTGCATCTACAGCACCATCTTCATCCTTTCCGAAACGCATCTGAAGTCCAAGGAAATCAGTTGCATCAGCTCCGGTATATGACTGAGTTAATGCAGATGCCCTTGTAAGGTTTCCGGCAGTTTCATAATTTCTGACTCCATACCTTGAAAACTCATTAGAAAGGCTCTGAAATTCATCTATATCCATGCCGGTATTACGAGCAGCACCACTGAAATAGTTCTGCATTCCCATCGCTATATGGGAATTCTGTACTGCTGTATTGTCCTCAATCCTGCCACCATACATGGCAAGACTCTCTTCATTCAATCTCAGCCTATTTTTATAGGTTTCAGAATGAAGTTGCTGTTCTTCAATCTTTGTCTTTTCACTATTTGTTTTGGCATTGGAAACCGTGTCAACAACACCCTTTACCCCTAATCCAATTGCATTTCCTGCCATTGCACCGGCTGGACCACCTAGAAAAGTACCTAAAACAGTCCCAAGTGTAGGTATAATTCCGGTAAACCCACTAACAGCACCTGCTAACCTATCAACTTTACTGAGTTCTGCACCAAAATAATCGCCTTGCCATTCCCTCATGGCAATTCGTCTGGATCCAGTTTGGTAATTTTCCAAAGCAGCATACACTCCGGCTGCCAGTGTAACATCTGTTGAAATATCTTTTATTCTTGAAACTCTATCCTTATCGGCTTGAGTTATTTCATTCTTTTTTGTTTCTTGACTTGCCTGATTTAAGGCTGGATTTCCATTCCCACGGATAAAAAATGTAGAGAGATTTCTTAACTCAACAAGAATCCCTTTCTGAATTTCCAATGAATTTGAACTTGAAAAAAAACTGCTAGTTTCAACATTTCTATCTCCACTAGCAGATTTCTGCATTGCCATTTCAGGACTAATTGCTGGACCATAGAAAGATGGAACAATAGGACTTCCTAAAGCTCCCTTAAATTTATCTAACTCTTTCGATGCTTTATCGGTATTTGCCGTTACTTCTAAATTTAAGCCTATAGTCTGTGTTGCCATTAGAATCTTCCTTGTGCAATATCTTCTTCGGAGTAACCAGCTTTACGCAGTTCATCCTTAGATACA
Organism: uncultured Treponema sp.; assembly: GCA_937892225.1. GTDB lineage: Bacteria > Spirochaetota > Spirochaetia > Treponematales > Treponemataceae > Treponema_D. The sequence goes on along the minus strand of CALAUH010000204.1, from coordinate 12,413 downwards.
CGATTTTTGTCCTTTTCCTTTATTTTGAAATAACCAGATCGGGCAGATTCAGGCGTAAAATTCATAGAGAAATCATACACAATCTCTGCCCAATCATCATCCTGATACTCACTACTCACTGGACAAGCCGTCAAACAAGCCTGTGCCAGCAGGAGTTTTATCGTTTGTATCGGAAGCCTGTCCAGTACTCTCTCTTTCTTCTGATTCTGGTTCAAACATTTCCTGCACTTTGAGCTGAAACTCTAACGCCTTAGCGTAAACCTCCTGAAGGAATTTCTGACTAGGAATATTTCCAAAAGTAAACCCCTGAACTTCCTTCTTTGCGTTCTCAAACCATGCTGGACCTTTGATAACAACCACATCAAGGTATGCAATCTGCTGAATAAGGGCATAAGAACTTGCATTGAACGATTCAACGGCAAGTCCTTTCAACCTCATAGCAGTGATTGTCGATATCGCTTCAAGATCCTTCAGTCTTGGGAATTTGACTTCAAAGACACCACGAGAAGTCACAAGCTTCTCAGTAGCTTCCTTTCCGAGTACGATTGAATTGAAGAGATTTGTTTTCTGTTCTTCAGTCAAAGTTTCATCTTCTGTTTTTGGCAGTTCCTTAAGTTCCATATTTTTCTCCTTTCCTATGAAATCATTTTAGAAATTGTTCTATTCGACCTTGAATTCGTCACCTACATCCATGTCGATTGCAGCAAGCGAAATATTTGCCTTAGTGTAAGTTCCACCCTGGACTGAAAGAGCAAAAGATGTCGCAATAACACCATCAAGTGTAGCTACAACAACATTGTTGTTTGTATCGAAAAGATAAAGATGCTTGAATTTGCTCAGAACCTTTCCCTGCTTGTAATCTGCAGTAGATGGATTGAATGATGCAAGCGAAACCTTTCCGCCACCATTCAACTGAATTCCACCCTTGAAAACATCCTTTACGGCAAGGAATCCTGACAGCTGACCAGAACAAGAAATTGACTGAGGATCGATAGATGCAGCAAAAAGAGAATTGATACATCTTGCTTCCTGTGTCTGAATGTTCTTTGTAAAGCTTGCAGAATCAACAAATCCTACTGTCTGGGCAGAAGATGCTGTATCACCTACACGCAATTCAGTTCTGAAACCAATTGAAAAAACATTTGAACCAACGTTGTTTTCTGATACTTCCATGTTTCTCTCCTATTAAAGTTCTGTAGAACTTGTATATACATAATTTGTTGCAGTGATGAACACAAAATTGACCGGAGCAGTAAGATAACGGCTATACTGGATATAGTCCTTGTCTCCCTTTCTTACAACCTTGATATCCCATACATTCTTTCCATCATCAGATGGAATGATGTAACCACTTGCAGCCCATTCCTTTGCAGTTTCAAGCAAAGTCTGAGTAATTACCGAAACAGGCATGTTTCCAGGCATACCGATACCGATTCCGTAACGGTTACGCAGATCACGATCCATATACATTGCTTCACGTGTCATAGAACGTTCATTTGCAATCAGATCATTCTTCTGGTAAGTCGTGATGGAACGAATACAAACATAATTTGTAGGATCGTCTGGAGATGGGTTGCAGACAACTACACCGCCCTTAATAAGATTGTTCATATTTGTTACTGTACGTGTCTTTGCAAAACCAAGAACATTAAGTGTCTTATTTGTCAAAGCCATGTTAACAGCAGCAGCACTTTCCATACCCGCAAGCATGACAGCAAGAACACCACCTGGAATCTTTTCTGATTTGCCTGTAAACGGATTTGTTGCGATTGCAGTATCACCGACATAAGAACCGAGAGTCGTATTCAATGCTCTTGCATGAGCAAGAATATCTTCATCAGATTCATTGAGAGTTCCGCCAACCCAGAAAGTTCTTTCCTTACGGTTAACTGTAGAGCTCATTAATGTACAGTGTTCTGAAATAAGAGAATGGATATCAGGATTTGTTTCTGTAGTTGCAAGGATCTGAATATTCTTTGTCTCAAGTTCTGCAAGGGCATTTCCCCAATCTTCACTTGATGCTGATACTGTTGTTGTGCCGCCTGAGAAATATGTATAAGGCATATTATCAACAGCGACACGAGTAGCTTCAGAAAGAATTTCAATACTCTCGAACAACTGAATTTTATTCAATTCTTCACAAAACGCAGCAAAATTTGACTGAAGTTCAACAGCTTCTGAAATATCCATTGAAGATACTGTATCAAGTTCAACCGATGGAGCATCAATGTTAGTGTCAAGCATTGTTGCGACAAAGAAATCCGTATCATTGATTCTTGCAACAAGGTCATTTACTGTTGGATAATCCTCAAAAAGGAACTGCTCCGTAACAAGTTCATCTTCAACAGTAGTATTCAAAACAATACCTGTTGTTGAAACTGAAACAGTAGGATTTTCACCATCTGTACACAAAATCTGAATAGATTTACGAAGAATATTGTCAACGACAATCGTATTTTCCTGAAATGCGACCGTAAGTTTCTTTGATCCAACAAGAGTACCTGTGTCAATCTTGACCTTAATCTGGTTAACATGAGCTCCATAATCAGTAGAATAAATCTTTATCATTGGAGTAACACCAGAATTAAGCGTAAGAGTTCCTTGAGTACCAGGATTAACTCTCATTGCCATAATTGACTGGGGAACAAACTCTCTTGATCCCTTAAAAGCATAACCTATTGCATTCAAAAGGCTTCCATTCTTTAATACATCCTGAGCTTCGGACAAAGATCCAAATTCAAGAAGTTCCCTAGGTTTTCCTCCGGTTGCAGTGCCAAGAATACAGAGATTTCCTGCGTTTACTCCGTTAGGAGAAGAGACATTATTTCCACGGCTATAAGCACCAGGAATATAATGCTCGGTACGCTTTCCGGCTGACTCAAAAACTGCTGACTCAACTCCCATAATTTACTCTCCTTAATATTTAATTGATGCAATCTTGATCGCAACTTCATCCCATTCTGGAATGGATTTTGCCTGCATTGCATACTTTTTCTTCATAAGTGTCTCAATGTACGGCTCTTTAGGATGATCCTGCAGATACCTTACAACTCCAATTTTCTTTGCTACTGCCATAAGCTCAACTCCTTTGGATGGAGTTACCTTTTCGATAGTCTTTTCCACTTTCTCAGGCTTAATAGTATCGACAACCTTCTCAACAGGAACTTCCGAAATATTCTCAGTTACTGTTTTTGTCTCCACTACATCTTCAGGCACTTCCGTCTCAATTCTCTTTGACATGATTTATTACCTCCGTAGTAATATCCGTTATTTCCGTAATATCCGTATCAATCACAATCTGTTCAACGTTGTAATCGACCTCAAAGCTGATGTTCGCACCGTACAGGGCTATGTCAAAATCAAGGTTAAAATTGTTACTCCTTTCTCCCCTTACAGTTGATCCCAAAACAACCGGATTGAACGGTCTATAAAGTTCATTCAAGGCTGAAATGAAATATCCGTCAAAGAACATTCTCAGATGCTCATATATTTCATTCTTCAACTGATTGTTTTCTGCCCATATTTCCACAGATATGTGGTCTCTTCTTCTTGTCGCAATGGAAACGCCATAAAGTGGTTTCTTTTCTGCAACTTCCTTAAGCATTGCAGCCTTTTTTTCATCAACGGCAAGACAATATCCAGGAATAGGCTCATAAATCGGATTCCCCTGCTTGTCATACAGATATTTGATTTCTCCGTTTTCATCGATGATGAATTTCTCCCTCTTGAATTTAAGGAAAGTATCGATATCATCAGCATCGTATTCCATTTCTCGAACCTGCTGGACCATGTTCATCATGTCTGGAACTTTTTCATCGTTCTGAGTTGTAACAACAATACTAGGAAAAATATCTGCAGTATTTGCGGAATCCGGATGGATAATCAGATGGGCAAACGGATGATTGTTCGTAATCGTAAGATGGAAATTGTCATACAGTTCATCATAATTGAGACGGTCAAAATATCTTTTGAGAATGTCAACTATAGCCTGTTCCGCAATGAATCCACGGTTAATATACGCAATCATCAATAGCTCCCTTATAGATTGATTGTGAGAATTCTCTTGCTTACCGGATAACCCTTTGTCACGGTATTTGAATTGCCGTATGGATCGTAGATAACTTCCCCATTTCTTGTCTCGACAAAATGAGAGAAAGTAACGCCTGTTGATTCCTTCTCATATCTTGTGATTTCAATTTCATTGCTCTTAGGAACATAATCCAGTGTTTCCTTTGCAATCTTTACTTCTACAATCTCAGATTCCGTAAGCAATGCCTTTCTTAACTTGTCGATTGAAACTCCAAGCATATAGGCTGCAATAAGGTCAGGTCTCTCAACAAAACAATCGTTGCTAATCCATTTCTCTTCCTGTGAAATCTCATAAAGCCTGATGATGTCACATTCTGCAGTCTTTCCCTTATCCTCAAGGAATCTCAAGACGCCATTCACGATACTAAGGAAATAGCATCCCTTTTCTCCGATGATTTTGGCTTCAATCTGTTTTGGCTTGTTTTCCATTTATTCTTTCCCCTCTCCAGATACTTTCTTAGTCACTGAATTAACAATATTCTGAAGTGACTGAATAATTACCTGGTAACATTCCTGAGTTACTCCAACAGTAAGGATTCCACCGATTACCCATACAGGCAGACAAACAGCCGCAAAATAAGTTCCTACGCTCAGCGGAATCATGATAAGTGAATAAATCCATTTCTTATCTGTCTTGATGAAATTCTTGAGAACTTCAATAAGTCCTACAGTTGCAACCGATGCAATGACAACTTCACTCATTATTTCTGAATAATTCATTGACTTACCCCACCTGCAATCTTTCTTGCTGCAAAATATATTTCCGAGAAGATTCTTCTATAATCATCAATCGGAATCAAATCCATTATCTTTGGCAAATCGTAGTTTGGAAGCTGGATGTTGTACTGGTACAGCATAGCAAGCACCGCACGATAATATCCGATTGCCTTTGCTTCACTATATTTGTTCAAATCTTCGTCTGTCTTTTCCACGATATGATTTCTTGTCAAATCGTTCTTAACATCGTAATTCAGCCTGCCTTCAATCAGATGGGCAATGTCCTCAAGAATGAAAAGCTCATTCATGTCATTTATCCGGTAAAGGTTCTTGCCGTTCTGATAAAGGTCAATCCATATCTTCTTAAGAAGGTTATGAGCATTGTTCGTCTGGTTATCAAGAAGGTTTTTCCCTTCTGCCTGATACTGTTCCCTTTTGATATGCTCAGAAGTTGCTTCAAAATGTTTGATCTTGATATCCTTTGCCATCAACACTCGATAGATGCCGTAAAAAATCATTCCAATAAGCACAATAAACAAGATAACAGTCACCCATCCAATCAACGGAAGAGAGGAAAAAAAGATCGCCCAGTCTGTCACAAAAACACCCTCATTTTTAATTTTTTTTTCGGGAAATAAAAAAAGCCACCTGCCTGAATAGACAAGTGGCTTTATGTATAATAAATACCGAAAAAATTCTAATGTTATAGACACTATAGAATATTTCGGCTTACTTGTAAAGATTAAGTTTTCACAACTGCCTGTTAACTTTCTTCTTTTCGCTGTAGGAACTCATATACTTAACTATGGCTTTCTTTGGGAATCGCTGGTTTTCGGAACTTCTCAACTGTGGAATATCCTTTACTACAGTGTATGTAGGATAACTCTTGTATGTAATTGAATATCCCTCGCCTGTATCAAGGTAATCAGTAAGCCATTTGATTGAATTAGTGCCGTAAAGGACATAATCCTCACCTTCCTTGAATTCAGTTCCATCATAGGCAGTGACACTCACGATTTCAGATACAAAGAATGACGGCAAAGGATCAATTCCGCTTCCAGTCTTAGCCTGAACTTCCTTCTGGGTGATAGTTCCCGCAAGTACCGTAATGACATCGCTTTCAGCAACATCGCATGAATAAGGAAACGTACAAACTGCATCGCCTTGTGCTTCAACCATTGCCTGAGCATCTGCCTTTGATACGTTCTGGCTCAAAAGTGCAAAGATATAAGGCGGAACAAACTTAACCCCAACGGCAGTCAACGGCTCAATTGGATCGATAACAACAGTTTCCTGTATCTCTTCAAGATTGTCACCAATTCCAACTTTGGTAACTTTCTTTTCCCTAAGAAGAACTTTGTTAAGACGGAATTCTTCGGCTTCAAATTCTTCTCCGGTAACATCGACAATCTTCTCGACACTTATGATATCTCCAGGAGCAGAATAATATACACCGTCAATGTTTGCCCTTGAACTTTCCATGCCCTGAACCACATAATATCCGTTCTCATTGTGCATTTCAGCACTTTCAAGAACCTTTACATTGTTTCTTTTAAGCAGCACGTTGTAATAGGAACTCTTGTCAGTTTCTGAAGGGTCAAGGATGATATAGATGCCGTTCTTTTCGGCTTCATATTCCTTTCCGGTATTGTCATAAACCTTTATAAGTTCATCATCCTCAAAAATTGAATCAACTTCAAGGATTCCGTCACTTCCCTTGCACATCGTTACAGTCTGCACTATCTGAGAAGGCTGAAATGAATATGTAACACCACGCCCGCCACATCTTTTACAACGGATATCAGGCTGAAATGTATTAGGATTTACACATGCACATTTTATTGCTGTTCTCCATCTGATCCACTGTCCATGCCTTTCAATAAGAGCTTCATAGTTCTCACGGCTAAGACTTAACTGGACCGGTGAATTTCTTCCAAGACCTACCCCATATGCTAATTCTCTCCCCCATAAAGCTCTTTCGCCTTATTGTATACCTTCTTTGCTTCCTGGACTTTGAGCTTAAATTTCATTATCTCCTCATAATGATCCAGTGTAATCCTTACTTCATCCGTTTTTGCATCGTATGAAGTCTTTCCGTTTGGATTCGGATAGTCAGGAATGTCAATTTCTGGAACTACATATACAACCTTAGTTGTTGTCTGACAGGACATCATTGATAGCATTGAAACGATCAATACCGTTGAGAGAATCCACTTCAGATATTTTTCTTTCAGTTTCAGTTCTTGCTTCATGTCTCACCCTCTCCATTTCTCCAAGTCTGTATATTTCATCAGAAAGTCTCTTGTTCCTTTCTACTTCTTCCCGATAAAGAACCTTGTTCTTCTTGTTTGCCTTTGCAAGCAGATAGCATATACCGCCAAGAATCACCGCAATTGCACTAATGATGATTGTAAATGTCATTGCTTTACCCCCTGTCATTGAGGAATTTGAATGCACCGCCCTTTACAAGCCATGAGATGCCGAAAAACTGCAATAAGAATATCTCGTTTATCATGGTTAGCCAGCCTGGTAGAAAGAACGCTGAGAAAGCCTGAAATACAAGGAAAACAAACATTCCAAGTCCGCATGCATGATAAATCTTGTTTCTTAACTTCTTTTTGTCCGTAATAAGGCTTCCTGCATCAGTCTTTGTGAACAGGAAAAAGGAATTAAAAGCAAGCAGAATGAAGAATATCGCAGCACAAGCACAATGGATTTTGTGCGACAGTTCAATCGGCAACTGGAAGAATCCCACATTGCCGTCAATCCAGTCTACAGAACATGGGAAAAGTACAATACCCAAGCCAAATACACCGCTGATTGTAGTAACAGCATTATCAATAAAAGAATATCCGTCATAAGTCATAAGAACGATTGAAGCTGCCGTCAGAACACCGACAAGAGCCGGAGACTGGTAGTAAGTGGCACTTATTGAATACCACCATTTGACAGATGGATGCGGATCCACAATCCCAGCACTGAACAATGCAAGCCAAGGAAGCAACATCCCAAGCAAACCGACATAATTTCTGATTCTCTTAAGCCATAAATCTTTACTCATATTTCCCCTCACTAATCATCAGTTGTTTTAGTATATTCAAGAATCAATTTGTCACCCACGTTAACAAATAAATATGATGCTAAAGAGTAAAATTTTAATGTTTTATTTGCTTCTATAAAATAATCAATACGATGTCCCAAACTAACGTTATTTGTATCAATGCGTACAAATTCTTTTATATCCGAGGGCGTTTCACTCCATCCAGGTATAACAGTCCAACTACCTGCGACATCGAGTTTAGTGTTTGTTGCACATAGCAACACTTTTCTATAAATAGGCTTACCATCAATCCAAGTACCAATTCTTGCTTCAGTAGTTGAATATTCTTCGAGAGGCTTTTCCATTCCTGCAATCTTAGTCCAAGTTTCATCTTCTTCTTTGATATATTGTGCCATAGTTTCTTTTCTCCTTTAATTAGATTTTGAAAGTTCCGTTTTGGGATCATTTAGTGGACAATCCACTTTTGGATTTTGTGGGTTAGTTATACACTTTTAAAAACTACCATCTTTTGGCTAACACCATTTTTCATAACATAAAGTCTAATTTGTCCACTATTAGCATCAAAATCTATAGACATACCTGTTTTTGTACCATCTAAAGTATCCATTGTAACTATTTGTTCAGAAATTCTATTTTTAGAACTTGGCACCTCATCCGTAGTGGCAAGTTCTTTAATAGTTCTAACCCCATTGACATAAGATATTTTCCATAGAATATTTGTACCATTTACCAAGCATTCCCAATTTTTACTGTCTGTTTTGTTACAAATCAATTGGAAGTTTACATATTTTTCGCCACTTGACTTTTTCAAGTTGATAAGTATAGATGAATTGTCATTAGGCAACCAATTATTTATCTCTTGTGTTACAACATCTTCTACATATCTCGAACCGCTTTCGACTACTAATTTGTAATCTGCTTTGTCCACTAAAGAATCATTTATCTTTTTGCTCGACCAAGTTTTTTTATCACTTACTGATTCATCATCAAGAAAATCTTCAAATTCATCTGTAGTAGTGAAAACAGTTCCTACAGGTAGTGAATCCTTTTTAGTTTCAAATTCCGCTTTAGTTCCGTAATCAGCAGGAAATTTACCTATACCTGCAATGGGAATCAATTTATTATTTTCTGCGTCATAGTAATTTGTACTCATGTTATTCTCCTTTTGTTAAACTTCCATTGGAATAAAATTTGCAATTCTTACCACGTCACTACTTGTATATGTTTTTCCTTTTCTAATAGGACACAATAGTATATTTCCTACATTACAAAATTGAATCCCATTTTCAAAAAGATTAACAATGACAATATTTGGACTACTACTTGATAATACAAATAACCATCCATCTTCTGTAGGTGTGTAGTTTACTTTGGTCATGTTTGCAATATTTGTTGTTTTAGAATAATCAGGAAATCCTAGACCACCTTTTCCGCCACTTCCATCATCATCAAGGAAATTAACAATCTTGTACTTTGCTTTTTCTTCAAGACTTAATACTTCCCATTCTTCTTTTGTGCCGATAAATGGTTCATCACCGCCTTCAGAAACATCTTTCCAATCAGACCAATTTTCTCCTGCATCTTCGGAAGTACGAGTATACATCTTGTTATCTATTGAATTATATGTCTGATAAATAACAGAGCCTGTCAATCTTACAGTAAGCATACCTGCAACCTGAACAGGAACATTTTCAATTCTATCAATGCGTTTAGTGGTTGTTCTGTATCTTCCATGAGTAATCAATGTATTTAAATCAGAACCAACATCCAAGTTTACATATGATGAACCGTCAATTGTTCCTTTGTCTACCTGCTGCCATTTAAGTTCACTTGTTTCTTCGTTCTCTACTGAAAGAAGCAACTTGTCCTTTGCTTCAGGCTCAGGAAGTCCACTACCGCCTAATTCACCATCTTCATACATAGATTGCAATGATTTTTCACTACCATCTTCTTTTACAATATTTACTCCATCAGCCATAGCAACAGGAAATTCTGACGGATTCATGCTTTGAAGCGTATCTGCAAGTTTTACAGCCATTAATATACCCCCTCATTTTTATTGACATATTTCCAATGATATCCACCACAAGTATGCTGTATTCCTAAGCAACATGAGTTTATACCATCTCGATTTATACGATATTTTTTAGCAGCTTCTGTTATTGAAGAAAATCTTTCATTTTTTTCTATGCATATAATTGCTTTTTTCTTTTTGTCAGTCCTAAAACTTATATTAAACTTATCCTTTAATGCTTCATAATCTGTTAAAAACATCCAATGTTGCTTATTAACTGAATTAATTACACCTCTACAACATGCACTTATATTTGCCTTCTGTACTTTATATTTTTCAGCTGCATCCATAATGGACATAAAAACTTCTTTAGTTTCAATGCATATAACTTTTTTGTAATGATTATTTATAGACTGTTTTATATTTTCTTTTTCTTCATGTGTCATTTTTTCATAATCACTAAGAAATGCCCAATGCATTTTTTTTACAGTTGTACATTTACCTCTACAACACTCACCTATAATTGATGCACTCACATTATATTTTCTTGCAGCTTCATTTAATGATTCAAAGACTTCTCCTGTTTCAAGGCATACGACTTTTCTCTTTAACTTTGAAGTTACATAATCATTAATCTCACTATTAGACATTTTTTTATAATCATCTAAGTATGCAAGATGAAAATTTCCGACACAATGACTTTTAGATTTTTTATTACATGCTCGCACAACAAAATCTCTTATTACTTTTTTTTCTTTACAAAAATCATCTATTCTATAAACCTTACCTTCCTCAATGCAAAATATTTTCTTTTCATCAGGTTGAACGTAATTAAAATGTAAGGAAGATAACTTTCTGCCAATCCATTCTTCAAACTGAGATTTTGTGTTTCCGCCATAACCATAATTAAAATGGAATGTTTTATGACAATTTTCACATAAGGTTATTCCATTAGAAATATCAACTCTTTTCTCTTTACACCATTCATAACCATCTAAATGATGAACTTTAAGATTTTCCGTTTTAATACCACAACATTGACAAATGTAATCATCTCTTTTTAATACACCTTTTATAAAATAATCATACCCATCAATTTTCCTTCCCAATTCACGATCTTGCTCAGTTTTATTAGAATTCCACATAGGATGATTTTCTCTGGAACAAAAGATTGAGTTTGAACAGTGTTTGCAGTATATTTTCCCACTATGATTAATTTTTGAATAATATTTATACTTTATATTGTACTGAGTTTTACATTTATCACATTCCACCTTAATGATAGCTCCGCTACCTTTTGACAAATGAGAAACATCAACTAATATTGTTTTCAAATTAAACACATCATACCCTAGGTTTTTATACATTTCTTTTATGTCTAAATGCATAGGAGATGTGCATAATTCAACTTCTTTTGTAAGAATACCCATTACTTAAACTCCAAGGTGATACTTCCAAGACCAGATTTTCCTGTTCTGAGAACATCGTAAGTTACAGTAGCTCCTGAACTATTGGTAAATGCAAACGAACCTTCCTTTATCAAATCAGTAAGGAATCCACCAATGTAACATTCAGATTTTATCCCCCAACTAGAAGGACAAGCTATATACCCATACTCACCAGAACCTACAGTAATTGGGAATGAACCTTTGTAATTTGTTGCAAATTTTGAATTACTCAAATTAAGGATAAAATCACTACTGAAATCCTCTAATTTAGATGAACTTCCGTAAAAAATCTTATTAAGGAATGACACACTCAAAGTCTTTTTTGCACTATTCTCACCATCACCACAAGTCAAAGTAAAAGTCTTAGAAGTTTTCAAACTTCCAGTCCATTTACCACTTCTGTCTTTTTCATCCGTCAGACTAACATCACTAAGGCTCTGACTTGTTACATCCTTGTTATAAGTCCATGCAAAATCAATCTCAGTAACTTCCTGACCTACTTCATATTCAGTAGTTGCCGGATCCATAGTAAATGAAGTGATTTCAGGCTTAACATAATCAAGTTTTGCCCAAATTGCATCCAACGCCTTTTTAACATTTGTCTGTAATGGGTAATTTTCGTTTTCGTAGGAAACATTCTCAGCCGTAGAAGAACCTTCCTGGAAAGTAAGTTTTCCATCTTCACCAACAACCGGAATCTTGCCTTTAAGTTCTTCATCCTGCTGAATTGAAAGTTTATCTTCTTCAAGGCCATCAATAAGATCTTTAAGTTCCTTTCCCTGATTTGCACTCAATGGCTTGTCTGTATCTGTGCTTGTAAGATTGTCTACAATGTCCTCAATGTTTACCTTCTTTGCAAGTTCAGTAACAATGATTGCCTTGAGATTATCCAAAGCACTGATTTTAGCAATCTTTGTCTTATCTTCCGTTTCTTCTCCGGTATAAGCATCAGTTGTATCGTCAAAAGAAACATAATCTTCAAGATTGATAGATGAAACATCAATTGTGAATTCTACCCCATTGATCCATCTTGTCTGGATAATGAGATTATCTTCATTCTTGTAATAGAACCAGGAATTTGTAT
>CALAUH010000203.1 GCA_937892225.1 uncultured Treponema sp. | reverse complement strand
CTTAAAAATCAATTTATACCTAAATGTTATCATATATTAATAGTAAATAGTAAAAAATAGCAAAATAGAGCAAAAAAATGCGCAATTTTGCTATTTTTTTATTGATTTTGTGCAAAACAGCACTATGATTTAAAAGTCATTTATTCATTAATGGGGGTAGTTTTATGAAAAACTTACAACTAAGTGAAATTCCAACACTAATTTCAAATGGAAAATTATCTAAAAAGGAGGCAGTAGATTATTTAGCATTATTTATCTTTAACAATTTTAGTATATTTAAAATCACAAATTATGATGATGATTTTATTACTGATGTTGTTACTGATTTTCTGGAAAACGGAGAAGCGTTTATTAATAATTACATTCCGGAAAAATCACAATTTTTTACATATTTTTATTCACATGTTATTTCTATCATTAAATTTGTAACAAAGAAAAAAAACAGACAGCTTATACGCGAATTTTATGCAATTCAAGAAAGCATTAATAATTATGATAATGAAATAGATGCATATTCAAGAATAAATTATAAAGATTTCGATAAACCAAAAATTCCATATTATTATAAACCTTATTCAATAAATAATTTTTCTGTTGCATGTCAAAAAGAAAAGTATACTTTTAAAAATTTTCTTAATAATACAAAAGATGATAATTTTTCTGAATTAAGAGCAAATCTGCAGAAAACCACACCTATTATGGCAAGAAAAATTTTGATTGTACTGGCATTAAAATCTTCATATTATATAAGTGATGAACAAATTGTTCTAATATGCAGAATCTGTAATATAAAGGAAGAATCATTCAGACAGATTATTCTAGATATCAAGTCAAATCTTGAAAAAAGAGAAAAATCTAAACAGAAATTCGAATTACGAAGAAACAAGGCATATTATAATCACAGACAATATAAAGCAAAATTGAATTACATAGAAAGCAATAATGATGAAATAACAAAATATTATAAAGCTGATATGAACAAAAAATTCAATAAAGAAACAAAATCATGGGAAAATCTAAATAAACATTTACAAATCGGTTATGTAAATTTAAGACCGACAAATAAAACAATTGCTGAAATTTTAGGCATTTGTGAAAGACAAGTCAGTTACTATATTCAAAATGCAAAACGTCTTGGAATAAAAATCTAAATGTTGTATTGCGGTCAAAAGTGATTTTTAGTAAAATTATGTCATGAAAATTTATTTAGCAACCGGAAACAAAAATAAAAAACGTGAAATGGTACAGCTTTTACCTGAACACGAAATCGTAATCCCTAGTGATGAAAATATTGATTTTAATCCTGATGAAACTGGAGTAACTTTTTATGAAAACAGTTTAATCAAGGCTAAAGCTCTTTATGACATAGTTCACTGCCCTGTTATTGCAGATGATTCTGGTATATGCGTGGATGCTTTAAACGGAGAACCAGGCATATACTCATCTAGATATGCAGGACCTGATTTTATGCATGGAAAACCTGATGGAACAAAAATTTCACAGGAAGAACAAAATACATTTTTAATACAACAATTAAATGAAGCAATCGCTTCGAAAAATTTACCAAAGGCACAATATTTACACGGTGAACGTTCATGTCACTACACTTGTGCCATGGTTTTATATTTAGGTCCAGACCGTCTATTTGTAGCTCAGGAAACTTTCGAAGGTACTTTAATAGAAAATATCAAAGATTCTCGAGGTCAAGGCGGTTTTGGTTATGATCCAATCGTATTTTTACCTGAATATAATAAAACTGTAGCTGAAATTTCCAGTGAAGAAAAAAATTTAATTTCACATCGCGGAAAAGCAGTCAGAATTATTCAAGAAATTATAAAAAAAATATAATAAATTTAAAAAAAATTAATTTTTTTTCTAAAGTTTTCTAAAGATATTGCCGATATAAAAGAAGAACTGTTATGGGTGTAACGACTTCGAAGAAGCAACAACCAGATAGTTTAAGCAAAAGTGTGTAGATGTAGCCTTGTAAACGTTTGCACATTTTTGCAGTCTTTTTTACAGAAGAATGGATTCTTCTGCCCTATATTCCAAGGAGGAATACTATGGTTATCAACCACAACATGTCGGCAATGTTTGCCAATCGTCAGCTCGGTGTTACTGGGCTTAGTCTTGATAAAGACATGGAAAAACTTATAAGAGCATGTGCAGAGAGAGGATACAGAGTAGTAAATTTTGAGGAGTTCAAGGAGATTAACAAAAATAGTGGTAATGACAGAGATTATTTAATAGCCAACATTAAAAATGTTAAGGTGTTCAATGTTGGTGTAACAATTACATTTAATAATGATAAGAAGATCACTGCATTAAATAATGGATTAGTTTATAAGGGACGTTATAGAAATAATCCAAGTATTACATATGATAAAGGAAGGGCAAGAGTTGTAGGACTTGGAAAGTACAAGTTGAACACATCAATATACTCTGAGTTTATATGGGGGATTGCAGGATGTTACTTAAATGATAAATTCCCAGAGTCAGTTGAAGGACTTGTTGTAAATGTAATGGATGGTACT
>CALAUH010000202.1 GCA_937892225.1 uncultured Treponema sp. | reverse complement strand
TGTCTTAGTTGTATTTATTATTTACAGTGTTTTCGCATTTGCTCAATTCATGGCAATATGCAGATTAGCTAAATATGATAGTTTAGGAGCAGCTTTATCAGTGGGTGAAGCTATTGGTGACATACCTAAAATAGGTATGTTAAAAGTTCTCTTAACTGTTATTGCTGTATTAGTCATTACATTTATCATTGCATTTATTTTTATAATATATTCTTTTTCTATTTGAATTAATTGAACTGATTTGTATTTCGTATACGGAAAAGCAATAATACATTCCTTTAATCTATTAGTATAGTATTCAGCTTCTAAATTAGTTAATTTTTGATTTTTTGTTTTTATATGTCCAGTCTAAAACGGTTACCCTAAAAATTTCAGTATCATCTGTTTCATAAACTGCAATAAATTTTCCATCTGGTGAAGTTGCTGCAAGTTTTATTGGTAAATCACTGACCTGATAGTGTTCACCCTGACTGTCACCAGACCATTTAATTAAAGACCCGTCTTCTGATACGGAAAAGAAACTATAATCAAGCGGACTTTTAGATGGAAGAGGGCATAATACAGAAACCTTTTCCTGATGAGAGTCTGTTGAAATATGAGTTTGAGCAGACAGACTTGTTAATAAACAGATAAAAATTGAAATTAATAAAAAAGATTTTTTCATTTTTAGTGTCTCCTTGATATAAAATATGTAATATCACTATTTAATCCAATAATCAATAAAAATAGAATAAAAAATAATCCGATAAATTGAACATAATATTGAACTTTAGGATTAATCTTTTTTCTGAAAATAAATTCAATTAATGCAAAAAGAATTAATCCTCCATCCAAAATTGGAACTGGAAGTAAATTCATAACAAATAAAGAAATACTAATTATTGCCATCAAACTGAAAATACTGCAAAAACCGTTTTTAACACCTTGTGCAAATCCATCTTTTATTGAAGTACCAAGCATATTTGTTACACGAATTGGTCCTGAAACTGCATTCTTAATATCAACACCTTTGAATAACATACCAATACTTTTGATTGTTAATGTAAAGCAGTTGATTGTATCTAAAAATCCTTTTCCTATAGATGGAAAAAAACTGTAAGTTTCTGACATTTTTGTAATAGTATTTTCTGTATCGGCTTTTATGCCTATCTGACCAGTTCCATCCTGTTTGTTCATTTTTGTATGAAGGCTTATATCTAATAACTGTCCATTTCTGTCTATTGTTAAAGTAATATCTTCATCAGGTTTTGTTGAAACTTGTTCTACAATTGAAGCAAAATCTGGAGTTTCAATATTATTTACTTTTAAGATAATATCTCCAGTTAAAATTCCGGCATCTCTGGCAATGCTGGTTAGATTTTCAGTTGTATCTGGAATAATAATTTTATTACTATATGTTGAATATGAATATCCAATTAAATTGATTAAAGAAAAGGCTAGAATTGCAAAAATAAAATTAAAAAAAGGTCCGAAAAAAGCAATTAAAGCTCTTTTTAATGGATGAACACCATATAAAGAATCTTTTTCGGCCTGGATAAAAGGCTGATTTTCGTTTAAAGCTTTTTCAAAATCTTTTTCACCTTTCATACCGCAGTATCCACCAAGAGGTAATAAAGATAAACGATAATCTGTTCCTTTTATAGTTTTATGAAGTAATACAGGACCAAATCCTACAGAAAAAGATTCAACTTTTACTCCACAAATTTTAGCTGCAATAAAATGTCCGAATTCATGAAAGATAATTAAAAAAATTAAGCAGATTAAACCATAAACCCAAATCATATAATTTCCTTTGCAGTTTTTCTTGCTAATTCATCAGCTTTAAAAACATCATCAAATGAATTAATTTTAAAAGACCAGTCTTTTTCTAAAACTTTTTGTACTGTTTGAGCAATTTGCAAATATGAAATTTTATTATTTATAAACGCATTTACTGCAACCTCATTAGCAGCATTAAATACAATTGTATATGCATTTTTTAAAGATGCACAATCAAAAGCGTACTTTAATAAAGGGAAATCATCATATCGAGGTTTATAAAAATTCATATCATGGTCAAAAAGTTCAAAAGGAGTAAGATAAGTCTGTTTATTTTGTGGCCATGTTAGAGCACTAAAAATTGGATGTTTCATGTCAGGATCACTGATTTGTGCATATAACATTCCGTCATTTGTTCTAACAAGAGAATGAACTAAACTTTGTGGATGAATAATCACTTCAATTTTATCTACAGATGCATCAAATAAATAAGCTGCTTCAATTACCTCAAGACCTTTATTTGCAAGTGTTGCAGAATCTACAGTGATTTTTTTACCCATCTGCCAAGTTGGATGATTCAATGCCTGTTCAACAGTCACTTGTTCTAATTGAGATTTTGACAAAGTTCTAAAAGGACCCCCGCTTGCTGTAATAATAATCTTATCGATATTATCTTTTCCAACTTTTTCTACAAGATTAAAAATTGCAGAATGTTCTGAATCTACAGGAAGTATTTTTGCATTTTTAGAAGATGCCAAATCTTTAATAAGATTTCCTGCCATTACAATTGTTTCTTTATTTGCAAGGGCAATATTTATTCCATTTTGTAAAACAATTTTAGAAGGTAATAATCCTGCAGCTCCTGCAATTCCATTAACAACAATATCTGGTTTTGATTTTTCAATAAGTTCTTGATATGCTTCTTCAGAATTATTTTTTGAAGTAAGAAGAAATATCGGAAACATTCAGATCACGGTGAGAGGGATCAATACTGGTGATGCGTTTATCTGAGGTGTCAGGAAAGCTGTCGCCGTGCGCATCACGGTAATGCATCATTTCTTCCGTCGCCTTGCGGCTGTTTTCATAATTCACTTCCAGTGCGTGCTGCCTGCGGCGCCGGTCTTCCGCTTCACGCCGCTGCCGCAGATGCCGCTTACGGACAGCCCGGTAACGCAGCATGATCAGAAAGTAAAGAAACAGAATGCTGAAAATAATAATGGCAGCAACTTT
>CALAUH010000201.1 GCA_937892225.1 uncultured Treponema sp. | reverse complement strand
ATTTCAAAATATAAGTTTTTACCAGCAATTTCCTTTTTTAAGATATAATGATTTTTTTGTCTTACAATTTCAAACCCTTTACTCCTAAGTTTTTTTTTCATCGATGCATTTACACTTTTAAAACCTCTAAAAATTGGTTTTAATTCTTCCTTAAATTTTTTGAATTCTTCTTCGGACATACTATCCTCCATTTTTTCCTTTTTCTAAAAAAAAATAGAGGTTGTTTTTATAAAAGTTGACACTTTTAGCAGTAAATTTTTTTATTAAAGAATATTAAGTTTTTACACCTTTGTCTTACCGCTTAAAATATTCTGGTAATCTTCATAATTTTTCTTGAGTAATGTTGGAATATCCAGACCGTAAGGACATTTTTTCATACAAGAGCCACAACCAGTACAATTTGGAATCTTTTTAAATTCGTTCTGCCAGTGTTCACTGAGCCAACCGGCACTTGGAGCGCGGCGAATCATCTGGCTCATTCTTGCACACTGGTTGATTGTAATTTCTTGAGGACAAGGCATACAGTAACCACAACCACGACAGAAATCTGTTCCAAAAGATTTTTTATCTTCTTCTACAAAGGCACGCATTTGTTCATCATAAACTGGAGAATCTCTCATAAACGAAAGCCATTCTTCAAGTTCATTCATGCGCTGAATACCCCAAATTGGTAAAACATTATCATATTGAGTCATAAATGTATAAGCGGCTTTTGAATTAGTAATAAGACCGCCGGCAAGACCTTTCATTGCAATAAAACCGACATTTTTTTCCTTACAAAGATTTACAAGGTCAATTTCACGCTGACTGCTCAAATAACTAAAAGGATACTGCATAGTTTCATATAAACCGGAACGAACACATTCTTCTGCAACGCCAATTTTATGCGCCGTAATTCCAATGTGTTTTATAAGTCCCTGACGTTTGAAGTCCAGCATAGTTTCGTACATACCAGTTCCATCATCAGGTTTGTAACACTGATCAACACAATGGAACTGATAAATATCAACATAATCGGTTTTAAGGTTTTTAAGGGAAGTTTCCAATTGGACTTTCATTTCATCCGGAGTACGTGCCATAGTTTTTGTTGCAATGTTGATTTTAGAACGAACGTCGGCAAGCGCAAGACCCATTTTTTCTTCACTGTTAGAATAAGCACGGGCAGTATCAAAAAAAGTCATACCGCCTTCGTAAGCACGGCGCAAAATCTTAATAGCAGTTTCAAAATCATCACGCTGAACTGGCAGCGCACCAAATGCATTTTGTGGAGAAGTAATTCCTGTTGTTCCTAAAGTTACTTTGTTCATATTCATATTTTAAGATTAGCAAAGATGATAGTCAATTATTAAAGAAAATATCATTTTTTAATAAGTAATTTATCTTGTCATTTTTGAATTATTTACTTGTCTTTTATTTATATATTGTGTATACTATACATATGAAAGATATATTAATTAAATTACGCGAAGATAATCGCTACACACAGACCGCAATGGCAAAATTGGTTGGAGTTTCTAGACAGGCTTACATGAAGTACGAAACTGGAGAAGTTGAACCCCCTGTAGAAGTAATTCGAAAGCTTAAAGAAATTTACAATGTCCCTTACGAAGTTTTAATTGATAACCGTGTTGATTTAATTTCTGCCCCAAAAACTGTATCTTACGAAAATTCTTCCGCAAAAGAATACTCAATTGCATCCCCAACACCTGCTTACGGACCTTCCCCTCAAGCAGCTGTAAAACAGACCATTCAAAATTCTTCCCTTGATGAATTTGCAACAATGCTTTTTTCTGTGGCCGCTAATCTTAAAAACGAAGAAAAGCTTACTACCGAAGAAAAACTTACAAAGTTCGAAGTTTACGCAAAATTAGCAGAAGCTCAAATTGAAATTGCTAATGGGGATAAGGGGACAGATATTGATACCTTCTTTACAAAATTAATGGGGGAAAAATGGTCAAAAAAACATATACAGTAATTTATCACGAATCAGCAAAAAAGGATTTAGGACTTATTAAACAATATTGGGAAAATACTCTACAAATTTCAGCTGATGATTTTATGGCAGAAGTTTATCATAAGACAAAAGCATTGGAAGATTTTCCTTTTGCACATCATCAGCCAAACGATGAAAATTTGCGCCAAAAAGGTTATAGAATTATTTCTGTAAGAAATTATTATATTTTCTATGTTGTTGTTCAAAATGAAATTCAAATTCACCGCATCTTGTACAACAAAATGGATTTTATAAAATTATTTTAGTACCTTTTTCTGCCAGCTTCTTTTGCTGCAGTTCGGACATTTCATATAATGAGTTGTTCCAAAATGCATAGACCAGACAACATTCTTAAATTAAGGAACATATTTTTTTTCACAATGCTTACATTCAAAATAACCGGCCTTTTGTTCAATTCGTAAGCAGATAAAACAGATTGCAAAAAATATTACAATTTTAAACAAACTAGTGATTGGGTTGCAAGAAAAAATGGCAACTTATGTTGTAAAACTGGCAAGTCATGTTTTTATATATTTCGTGATTATCGATATTGAACTATAATTTGAACATCAAAACAAAAGCGAGGTAGAAAGATGAAAAGCGCAAAAGAAATGGTTGATTTGGTATTCAAAGCTGTAGGATTAGCAATGGGAGTTGCTGTTACTGTTTTATGCATTATTGGAAAAGTTGAAGTTAATTCCGCACTCATAATGACAGGTATAGGACTTGCATGTTTGGGAATTTCACAGTTTACTAAAGTAAATGAAAATTCAAATTAATGTTGATGATTCAGTAAAGGAAACTTCTCTGCTTGTAACCTGTAAAGAACTTACACCAGAAGTAGAGAAGCTTCTTGCTGCAATCAGAATTATTGATAAACAACTCACCGCAAAAAAAGGCGATTCCACATGTCTTTTAGATCTGTCAAAAATTTATTACATAGAGGCATTGGAACGCTGTACTTTTATTTATACAGATTCTGATGTTTACGAGTCAGATTTGAAATTGTATGAACTGGAAGCTCAACTGTCTCAGTATAATTTTATCAGGGTCAGTAAAAACACAATCTGTTCGTTACAAAAAATTAAAAACCTGAAATCTGAAGTAGACCGTAAAATTAAAATCACCATGGAAAACGGATATCAGATTATCGCTTCCAGAATGTATGCAGATGAACTGCGTAAAAAACTTGGTGTAAAGTAGGACAATTATGAAAAAAATTTTGGAAATAATAAAAGATTCAATTTTTACTTTTGGTATTCTTGTAATTATTTTTTCTTTGCTTGTAGCAGCAATTGGTGAAAAGATACTTGTGAATGCTCAGGCAGATATTTTTATTTTTGGAAATGCAGCACTTTCCGTTTCTATAATTTTTGAATTACTGGGTCTTGCTGTTATTACAAATCTTCTTAAGGCTTTTTTCTATTCTGATTTTATGATTAAAAAAATGGGAAGAACCTTCCGTCACATTATTCTTTTTATTTTAATTTTTATAGTGCTTATTGCTATGATTATAATTTTTGACTGGTTCAGTTCTGATTTACTTTTAGCATGGATTTTGACAACAATTGCTTTTGTGGTCAGTTTTGTAACCAGCACTATAATAACTGAATTGAAACAGAAAAAAGAAAATCAGGAATTGCAGGATGCTTTGAATAAGATGTTCCCTAAAGATTAAAAATCAAATAAAAAAGGCAGCATCCCGCAGGAAACTGCCTTTCATTTATCATCTGTATGAAATTATTTTTCTACGTCGTAGCAGTTAATATGTAAATCCTTCAACTGACTCTCGTCAACTTTTGATGGACACTCGTCCATAGGACTAGCTGCCAAATTGTTCTTAGGGAATGCAATTACTTCGTGGATAGATTCTTCGTGTCTCATCAACATGATAAGGCGGTCCAATCCAGGTGCAATTCCTCCGTGTGGTGGAGCACCA
>CALAUH010000200.1 GCA_937892225.1 uncultured Treponema sp. | reverse complement strand
ATCTGAAAGACCGTATACAGCTCACAGGAGCTATTGAGGATGAAATCTTCAAAGGCATAAACAGTTATTTCAGAGCACTGGCAGAAAAACAGATAAGAATAGCTTTCGAACAGGCTGAAAAGGAAGTTACTGATCTTCAGCAGAGAACTAAAGAAGGTATGGCAACAGCTCGACTAAATGGTAAGCAGATCGGTTTGGTGAAAGGTGCCAGGCTGACTACAAAGAAAAGTATTGCTGCTAAAGAGATCATATTAAAGCACAGCAAGACATTCGGCGGCAGTTTGTCGGATAAGGAATGTATGGAACTGTGTGGGGTCACTAACAAGACTTATTATTGTTATAAGAAGCAGCTGAGGGAGAGGTTTGACCATGACAATTAAGGAATTATCTGAAAAGTGTGGAATATCCGAACAGTCATTAAGAGCATGGTGTAAAAAAAATAATGTTCCTAAAACAATAATAGAAGGCAACGAAAGGAAAGCAACGAAGCCTTCTTATGTAATTACAAATGAATTGGAAACAGAAATACTTGACTATTATGGATGTTTAGAAAAAAAAGAAACGCAGGCAACGAAAGAAAAGAAAGCAAAAATAGAAGTGAAAGAAGGCAACGAAAGGAAAGCAACGAAAGAAAAAATACATCTCAACAAAGCCTACAGACAGAACAGGCTCTTCATGCTGGAACAATAAAAATGCAGCTGACTGATACATCAGGATCAGAAAATGAACCGGAAAAGAAACAGAGCATTTTCAAAAAAAAGCGGCATTGATTGAAAATAATAACGAACAAATAACGACAACTTCTGTAAGTTGTTCCGATACAACTGTTTTTAATAAAACAGTTCAGACACAGATTAACACTAATAGTAAAAATAATTATATTGATGATGTAAACAACTGTTTGAAAACAGAAAGTGTAATTACAGATGTTGCAGAAAAAGAAATTTCCAGTAATAGTGTTATGTCTATTAAGGAAAGTCCAGAACCTGTTTATAATGAACCGATAACAAGTGAGGTATCACGTCATGAAAAAGAAAGTATTTCAGAAAATGTGGAATCTTTAATAACAGATAAATTTGAAAATGCAATAGGAATAGTTAGTGAAACCGGATTAAATCATATTACAATGTATATTTGGGCTAATTTAGAAGATTCGCTCATATATTGCAATCAACTATCTCAGGAAGCTGATCCTGAGTTGATAGATGAATATATATCAGATGTAAGTGTAAAAGTTGTTGATGACAGTAGCCCTTTTAAAGCTGGCTATTGTATTTGTAAAGCATATAAACTGAAAGGATGTGATGATGAATCAAATATTGCAATAAAAAGTCCTGAAAATGACAAGTATTATTTATTTACATTTGTCGATTATGTTAATAATTTGAGTTGACTTAAAATTTATATTGTTGGGGGGAGCTGTATATGAAAAAGTTTTTATTGGACATGTTATCTATATAGCAAGAGGAACATATATCAATTCGGTAAGAGCAGGGGGGCATGCGATGGTAATCGTTGGTTATACAACAGAATTTGTAAATGAAGAAATGAAGTATCGTTATATCATCAATAATCCGTGGCCTGCTACAGAGCCTAATCCATGGAATTATCCGATAATAACAAACGGTCAGATAGAAACTTTATCGTTTGAATGGATATGCAATGGACATCATGCACAAAATGGTGAACAACAAGATAATGGAATATGGGATCAATATTTAGTGGTAAATACAAATTATTCAGGTAATGCTATGACTCCTGTATGGAGCGATTGATATTTAAAGGAGGAATATTCATGAAGCATAAAATCTTTTTTACACTTACACTTGCACTTACAGGTATACTTCTTGGTAACTCTATGAGTACTTTTGCTATAGAAAGTAACTTGAAATTAGATTCAATTGAATTAAGCGATGAAGAAAAGGAAACACTTGGAGTTGTTGAATTATATTCTGATGTCAATACTAAACCAGAGTTAAGAGTAAATGATAATATTTCGAGTGCAATAAGACTATACAATGTTTCTTTTCTTTCTGCTTTTACTAAATATTCTACGATTGATGAAGTTTTTAGTAATGATTGTGTTAATGAAACATATTTTGTTATAAAGTATGCAGATGACACATTTGCTTATTTTAACGACAATTATGAAAAACTAAAATCCAATCGATATATAGTTATTGACGACAAGAAAATTGAATTACCGCCTATCGAAGTATCAGCAAAAGCATTGGCAGCTCTTAATAACTCTGATTTATTAAAAGACAATATCGCCGAGGATGTTGAAACCTATAATATTTATTTCTTATCTGATGAAATTAACAGGATGGGTTCTGCCTTGTATTATAAAACCAATCATGGTGATTACATTTATTATTATCACTATGATACAGGAGAGCTATTATTCACTGTGGACGAATTTGTTGATTTTGAAAACTCTGTATTGGAAAAGTTGAAGGAAAATTCAGACAAAGATGGTGCGATTTCGTTAAATGATGTTACTGATTTATCTAAATATAAACTGATAAATTCCAATAATCAGAATGAATTTGTGAATATTAATTACGGTGACCTTAATGATGACGGCACAGCAGATCTGACAGACCTTACATTGCTTTCACTTTATCTTATGAACGCATCAGAATTTACTGATTCACAAATCGAAGCAGCAGATATAGACGGCAACGGAGAAGTTGACATAGCTGATCTTGCATACTTTAAGCAATATATTTGTAAAGATCCGAATTTAAGTAAAGTAGTTAGAATAAAATAAGTATTTGATGTAATCTTTATCTATGTTATAAAAAAATATTTTGAGCAGTGACAGCAATGTCACTGCTCTTTTTTCTCCTTCCCTGTTTTGTATTATATTTTGTGTTACTCTGTATACATCAAAACACATAAATACGTGAATTTGACACAGAAAAACACTTGACATTCTGATGTAAAAGCGATATAATTATAAACGTAATACAAAATGTTTACAATGTAATACAACAAGTAATACAAAATATAGATGAAAAGAGGATAAAAACATGAACAATGAAGAAACTAAAGTCAAATCGTTCCGTATATCCGAGGAAATCTCCGACAAAATCAAGACTCTCTGCTCCGAATTTGATAATCAGAGTGCTGCCTTTGAAGCTCTGATTAATGCATACGAAGTTCAGAATTCAAAGGCTGTGCTTTCAAATCGACAGACAGAAATTGATGATTATGACGTACATCTTCAGGCTCTTCAGAAAGCATTCCTGCATTCACTGGAACTGAATCACAATGCAGAGGATCGCATCCGGACAGAATTTTCTCGCCTTCTTGATACCAAGGACAACACAATAGCCGATTATCAGAAACGTGTAAATGAGCTTGAAACTGAGCTGAAAGAAACCAAAAACAAATGTTCTGAAGAAATCAAAGATGCATCTGAGAAGCTCTCAGACGCTCGTAAAGAGGCATCAGATGCCAAAGGTCAAATATCATTACTTGAATCCGACATGGCTACTGTAAAGGCTTCTGTTAGCGATAAGCAGTCTTTAATAGAAAATTTATCAAAACAGATCACAGAAGCGGACAAGATGAAAGCAGATTATGCTACTATGATCAAAGAAATGGAAGAATTGAAAAAGGCATCCGAAAAGGAAAAAGCAGAGCTGAGCAAGCAAATCACTGAGCTGACCGGAAAGAACACTTCCCTTTTATCAGAAAAAGAAAAACTGATCGCTGCAGCAGAGCTGGAACAGCAGAAGCATGAACTTGCTATAGAGAAAGCTGTCAACGATGAAAAAGCAAAGCACCTGAATGAACTGGAACAGCTAAGAAATGAGCTTGAAAAGCTTCGTGCAGAGAATTATAAACTAAAAATAAAAAAAGCTGCTGCATCGGATGATTCAGATGGGGAACAACTTTCTTTTCTTTGATTAATTTATGCAACCCCCCTCCCTTTTTAGGGGGGGTTTTCAACGGCTAAAATTCCCGCCTGATTTGTCGGTTTTCTTCTTCGTTCTTTCTGATTGGCGGTGGCGGAATAAAAACAAAGTAAACCGATTTCGCCCTGGCTTATTATTTCCTTTTTTAGCAATCCACATATTTACGTGATTTTCAAAAGATAAAACAGATCCGATTATGTTGCCATTACAGATTTTTTTAGATTTTTTATTTCCTTTTTTCAGAAAAGTTTCTTTTTTGAATGAAAACAAGCTTATATATTTTTTATTTTAATCATTCATTCATATATTTATTTTTTTATTGAATATTTGTAATGTTGAAAACTTTTTATTCACTCTTGTTTGATAGCTTGTTTTAAAAATATTTTACACTTGTTTTATATCTTGTTTTCGGAAATCTTAAATTACGTATTTTCGTGATTTAAGCCTATTAACTCCCACCAAGAAATATTGAAAACCCACCAAGAAATATTGAAAACCCACCAAGAAATATTGAAAACCCACCAAGAAAT
>CALAUH010000199.1 GCA_937892225.1 uncultured Treponema sp. | reverse complement strand
AACTCCTTATTCCCGATCAGGCAATTGTTGACGGTTATGTAACTACAATCAGAGCAAAGATCAACGCTCTTGAATTTGCAGCAGGTGACTATTCAGCAGTTATCGCACAGAAGGAAAGATTTGAAGAAGTTAACAAAGACTGGTATACACAGAGCAGTCTTGACGCCGTTCAGGCAGCTATAGATAACGTAGTTGAAGGCCTCAAGAAAGATAAGCAGTCTCAGATCGACGGTTATGCAGCAGCTATCAAGACAGCTATTGACAATCTTATACTCAAGGGTGCAGATTACACAGCAGCTAACGAACAGATCGCTCGCTACAACGCACTTAACAGATCTCTTTATAAGACAGGTTCACTCGGAACAGCTATGTCTGCATATAACACACTTAGCCAGAACATGAACCTCACAATTGACAAGCAGAGCACAGTTGACGGCTATGTTGCAGCTCTCAAGAATGCTATTGACAACCTTGAGCTTAAAGACGGAAACTACACAGCAGTTAACTCCGCAATTGATAATGCAAATGCTCTTCTTGCAAATGAATTCGTATGGGCAGGAAATGTTGAACCAAAAGAAAGCGTAACTGCAATGGTAAAAATAAGACTTGCTTCTAAACCGGTAGAAGCAGTTATTTCTAAAAAGGATGAAGAAAACTGGGAAGTAAGATTTACTAATCCACAAAGAGCAATTGCACCAGGACAGTCTGTCGTTTTATATAAAGACAACGTAATTCTTGGCGGCGGAATTATTAATAAAGTTCTCGAAAATTAATGTATCTGAATAATGTAATTTAATTTACGTGTATTTCCAAGGAAGTCTTCAATTTCAAGACCAAGAGTAGATTTTCCAGGAGAAAACATTGCTTCACCTAAAAGATGAAGATTATTTTCCGGATAAATATCCTGGCTTGTATATTTCTTTTTTCCTTCTACATAAAGTTTGTTGTTTTCTACGTTGATAGTATCATAAGTAATAGTATCTAAAACAACACCGTTTATTGTAATTATTGTACGGTATGGAGTTGCAATACTGTTTTTTGTTTCGTAAATTTTATAGATTCCTGATTCAAAATTTCTTGTAGAATCAAGATAGAATTTATCACCATTTCTGTTGATTGCGACAATATTTGAAATTACAAGAGGAATTTCATTATTTGTTCGAGGCATGAATATTTTAGGATTTACAGAATTTTTGTTTTTTGTATCAATCATCTGGAATTCAAGATTAGATCTGTTTTTCTGCCAGCCGGAATTTCCTGTATAACCGATAATCTGGTTTGAAGAAAGTTCTTTTTGTGAACCAATGTTTTTTTCTACAGACTCTCTGTCTAAGTTTCCGTATACAGATAAAAGTTTGTCTTCATGTTCAACAATTACTGCAGTTCCTAAAGTTGAAGGGAATAAAGTTATTTCTTCAGGATCGTCGGTCATAACAATTAAGATTTTTCCTGAATCTATAGAATGTATTTCTTCAGGATTTGTAAAAATAAAAGATGAACTTATTGATTTTCCCATCTTTTGTCCAAAATAAGAACTTATTGATTTAGAATCTATTGTATCCTGCGGCCATTCAAAAGCAAAAACAGTTGCCAGAACTAAAGAGCAGATTATTAATAAAGGTAAAATTCTTTTTGCCATCTTTTATTCCTTAGTGATTTGAAATTTAGAAATATTGTTATCTTTACCTACAAAAAGATTATTTTTATAAGTTGTTATAAAAGCATTTTCTGCTGTAAAAGAAAAATTGCTGATTAAAGTATTAGTTTTATCAACTGCGTAAACAGTATAATTATTGTCTTTTTTACCTAACAGATAGATAAATAAATCAGTTTCTTTAATATCAAGAATTCTGCTGTCTATCGGTATATTTTTAGATTTCTTTTTATCTATATCAAAAATATTCAAATTGTTATCAAAGATTGAGTAAACAGTATTATTATCACTACAGATATTAATTAAAGTTCTATGGTTAGTATCTGAATCAATATATTTATGATAAATAATTCTTATTCGCTCAGAATCATTTTCTGCAATTAAAAATCTTTGTTTATCATGTCCGCAGATACATGCAATATATTTTCCGTTTTCAGAAATATCCAGACCTAAAATAACAGGGAAATCACTGCCGCCTGGTACAAATTCATATGATGTAGTTCCCTGTGCATTATTAATAACATTGATTGAACCGTCAGCATAACCTGCAGCAGTAAAATTTGAATTTGATGTAAAAGCTGTTACTGGTATAGTAGATTCAATAGTCCATTGTGTTGTTCCAGATTTATTATTATAGGAGAAAGAAGAACCGCCTGGTAAGAAATTATATATTCTGTCTTCTGTTAAAAAAGGAAAACCTGCTTCATCAATTGTTCCGATTTTATATCCTTCGTTATCATAGATAATGGTTGAATCATTTTCTGTAGAATATATTGAATAATAATTATCAGATATTGTTGCCTTAGAAGGGAATGTTCTATATAAAGTTAGTTTTCCTGTATCTGTAAAGTATCCTAAAGTCTGTCCGAGCTTAAAGAAAATCTTATCTTCTGTATTTCTGATTTTTTCTTCCTGCATTGTATCTGGCGTAATAGTCCATACAGGAGTAAATTGATATTCTTTTGCAAGTGGATGTGCACTTAATAAAATATATAGGATGATAAAAATAATTGCGAAAAATGTAATAAGTAGTTTTGTTTTTTTAATTTTCATAATTACATTTTATCTTATTAAGAAAAAATATACAACTAAACAAAAGAATTAAAAAATTATAATGATAAGAAAATAAAGATATTGACAAAAAACCGTATAGAATGCAAAATATTCTAAAGTTTTCAAAGTAATTTTAAAAGGAATAAAAAAATGGAAGATATTATTTTAACCATTGAAGAAGTAGCAAACTATTTGAGAGTTTCTGACAGAACAGTTTATGACTGGGCACAAAAAGGTGAAATTCCAGCTGGTAAAATTGGAACCGTATGGCGTTTTAAAAAATCAGAAATTGAACATTGGGTAAACGCTCGTCTTTCATCACAGGATACTAAACAGGCAGAAATGAAAGTACAGGTTAGAAATATTTTATCTCCAGATAGAATTGTATTTGTTAATCAGAGTACAAAACATGATGTTATCGTTCAGTTATCACAGGTTTTGGCAACAGCTCCACAGGTAAAAGACGGAACTGAATTGACAACAGAAATTTTAAAAAGAGAAGAATTAATGTCTACAGCAATCGGTAAAGGAATTGCAATTCCACATGTAAGATTGTCTTCTGTAACAGATTTAGTTATGGCTGTTGGTATCTGTAAAAAACCTATTGAAGATTTCCAGCCTA
Source organism: uncultured Treponema sp. (assembly GCA_937892225.1). GTDB lineage: Bacteria > Spirochaetota > Spirochaetia > Treponematales > Treponemataceae > Treponema_D. Next base: position 6,800 of record CALAUH010000199.1, on the reverse strand, counting down.
TTGATGACGAAGATGTAAGTCTTATTTTTATGATTGCAGCAGCATATAATCAACATGCATATTATTTAAGAACAATTTCTTATTTCAGCGGCTTATTAAAGAACGAAGATTTTAAAAAGAAGTTATTGAATGCAAATACACCAAAAGAAGCATATTCAATTTTTCTTGAAAACTAGTCTTTAAGGTAAAAAAGCAGCAAACCATTGATTTCGGTCGGCCATTTCTTTTGGAATTAAACCCCATGTAACTTTTGCAGTAGTTTCGCCCATTAAGAAATCCATTGTCTGACCGTCAGAAAGTGTAACGGTAAAGGACTGTCCCGGTGCATCAATATATACAGTTGTCATTGCATGAGAATATGTTGGTGAATAAAGAATAAATGATTCAAGATTAACGCTTTTTAATAATGAACAGACTAAAAGACTTCTTGAATCACAGTCACAGCCTTTACCTAAAACCGCACTAACCAGATTAGTAAAATCTGAATCACTTGCTTTTTCATTATTCCTTCTATATTCAAAAGTCTGTACCCAGCTTAAAACAGTCTGTGCATAGGATAAATCAGGATTTGCAGGTTTTAGTTTAATCGTATTTGGATAAACCTGATTGTTACAGTTTTCAAAAAAGTTTTCGAGTCTTCCATAATTATCTCTGTAAATCATTCTGTAATATCGTGACCATGCATCAAAAACTAAAGGATTGTTGATATATAAAGTAAGTACAGAGTATTCTAAATCAACGACAAATTGAGCAGCTTCTTCATCAGTTTTGTTGATATTAAAATTTACAGTCTGATTATCTATAGTTACAGTTTTTTCTACAGATTCTTTTTCAGGATATAAAAAGGTGATTAGAGGACCTGGTTTTTTATAATTAATTTCATTTACACAAAATGAGTTTAGAGTAGAAAATATAAAATTAAAACACTGTTCATAGTTTTCTTCCGGGGCATAACATAATAATACTAAATATGTTTTTTTCTCTTTAAGAGGAACGGATAGTGCAAAACCTTTTCCGTAATCACTTGTGTATGTATTAATTGTGCAGTTTAAATCATTCCATTTATAGTCAGAAGTATCATATTCACAGCTTAATAAAGTCATGAATTTATTCATAGTTGTTGAAGAAGAAGTGTATTCGTTTCCTTTACAGATTTTTAATACAAGGCTTACAGGAAGATAAGTATGATTTATTGCATAAGGAACATTTTCCTGTAAAAAGATTTGACCTTTTTTTACCAGCGCTTCTGTTTGATATCCTTCCGGTAAATCAAAGTAAAAATCATATTCTTTATTGTAGAGAGATTCACAGAATAAAGATGAACTTAAGAAAATTGAAAAGAGAATTGTTAATACAGATAATTTAAGTCTTGTCATTTTAATACACCTCTATTATTATACTTTAAAATGATAATAATTGTATATGAAAATTCTGAAATATTAGTAATAAATAAACCGAGCGGGCTGGCAGTTCAGGGCGGCGAAAATATAACACACTCATTAGATAAAGATTTAAGTGAACAGTTAGGTTACAAAATTTATTTAGTTCACCGACTTGATAAAGATACAGAAGGATTAATGGTTGTTGCAAAAAACTCTTCTGCGGCAAATAAATGGACAAAATTAATAAGTTCGAAACAGGTAACTAAAGAGTATCTGGCTTTGTGCATAGGTTCCTTATCACAAAAAAAAGGAATTATAAAAGAAGATTTAATTCAGCACGGACAGACTAAATCAGCAGTAACAGAATATATAGTAGAAAAAGAATGGAATGTTACCTGTGATAAAGAAGGGCAGGAAATTATAGTTCCTCTTTCTATAATAAGATTAAAATTACAGACAGGAAGAATGCATCAGATTAGAATTCATCTTGCAAAAAACAATTGCCCGATTGCAGGAGATGATCAGCATGGAAATTTTAAAATCAATAAACTTTTGAAAAAAGCATTTAAGATAAAATCACTGCAATTATACTCAGTAAAATTAACACTTCCAGACGGAAATGTTTTTGATATACAAAATACAGTTGACGGTAAACTTTTAATTAGTTAAAATAGATAATATGTTTGATGTAAAAGATTCTGATTTTTTTGATATGGTCGAAGATTCCTTTGACACAATAATAGAAGATGATATCACTTTTACTGGTGATATAAAAATGAAAAAACCTTTTATGATTCGTGGAAAAATTAAAGGAAGAATTGAAGCTCAGAGCGATTTGGTAATTGATACAAATGCAGTTGTAGAAGCAGATATTTTAGCTTCTAGAGTATTAATTCGTGGAAATGTAACTGGAAACGTACGGGGCGATAAACTTGTATTTGTTACTTCAAGTGGAACTTTAAATGGCGATATTATGTCTGAAAAAGTTGTTCTAGAACCAGGAAGTACATTTACTGGAAAATGCTCAATGGTAAAGAATTAATAAATGCGAGGGTTTAAGATGAAAAAGTCTTTTATCAGTTTGATTGCACTTTTATTTGTAGCAGTTAATTTAGCAGCACAGACAAAAGATGCGGTTGTACTTTATCATAATGGAAAATATAAAGAAGCAGTTCAGGTTTGTGAAGATGAATTAAAATCAAATCCAAACAGAATTGAATCATATGTTGTAATGTGCTGGTCTTTGGTAGAAAACAAACAGTATGCAGAAGCAGAACAGCGTGCAGGTGAAGGTTTAAAGATTAGTCCTTATGAACCTCGTTTAATTGAAATCTTAGGTGAAGCAAAATATTATCTTGGTAAAAATGAAGCTGCTCTTGAACAGTTCCAGAAATATGTTGCAAATGTAACAGAAAGTGCTGGTCGTTTTGGAAAAGCATATTATTTTATCGGCGAAATTTATATTCGTCAGGCAAGATACCAGCATGCAGATATAGCATTGTCTACAGCAGTTAAAGCTGAACCAATGCTTGATAACTGGTGGGTTCGTCTTGGTTATGCAAGAGAAATGGCAGGAAATTATTACGAAGCAATGGCCGCTTACGATGAAGCATTAAGATTAAATTCATCTTCTATTGATGCTTCACAGGGTCGTGTAAGAGTAAGTTCAAAAATTAACTAGAATTGAATACAGTTAGAATAGAAACTTTGGGCTGCAGACTTAATCAGATTGAAAGTGAAAGTGCAGCCCGTATTTTTTTAAATTACGGTTATGATGTAAAAATGCAGACTTTAACTGCAGAAACTTCTCCAGACAAAAATACAATTCTTTGTATAATAAATACCTGTACAGTTACACAGAAAGCAGAACAGAAAGCAAGAAGAATAATCAGATTGTGTTTAAAAAAATTCGAAAATGCCTGTATTATAGTAACAGGATGTTATGCCCAGCTTTCAAAAGAAGAAATAACTGATATAGATAAAAGAATATGCGTAATTGGCGGACAGATAAAAAGCCGTCTTTCTAAAATTCCAGAACTTCTTAAATTACAGGAGGATTACAATCCTTTTGAATTTGCAAAAACAATTAAAGAAAAAATCGCAGATATTCCGCAAGATAAACCTGGATTTCCAGAAGATTCTTTTAGATTTGCAACATCATCTTTTTTAATTCATTCGCGTGCAAGTTTAAAAATTCAAGACGGATGTAATAATAACTGTTCGTACTGCGCAATTCATCTTGCAAGAGGACACAGTGTTTCGTTAGATGTAAAAACTGCAATAGAACGCGTACAGGAAATAGAAGCAAGCGGAAATGATGAAGTTGTTTTAACAACAATTAATATTGCACAATATAATGGAAGATTTGTAGATAAAGACGGAAAAGAAAAATATTGTAATTTTGCAGAACTTCTTGAACTGCTTTTAAAAAATACAAGTAAAATTAATTTTAGAATTTCAAGTCTGTATCCCGAAATTATAGATAAAAAATTTTTATCAGTTATAAAAGATAAAAGAGTATGTCCACATTTTCATCTTTCGGTACAAAGCGGAAGTAATAAAATACTGTCGCTTATGAACAGAAGATACACATCACAGGATATAGAAAAAGTATGCAGGGAATTACGAAAGGTAAAAGATAATCCTTTTATTGCGTGTGATATTATTACCGGATTTCCAGGAGAAACAGAAGATGATTTTAATCAGACTATTGATTTATGTAAAAAATGTAATTTTACCTGGATACATGCATTTCCGTTTTCAGAAAGAAAAAATACAAAAGCACTCGAATTGAAAAATAAAGTCCCTCAGGAAAAAAGCGGGGAACGAGTAAAAATCCTTACAGATTTAGCAGTTAAAAATAAGATTGATTATATAAATTCTTTTAAAAATAAAAAAATGAATGCAGTTTTGGAATCTGTAAAATTAAGTCAGATTTTAAAAGATGATTATATAAAGTATCATGCAGTAACACAGAATTTTATTCACTGTGAAATAATTTCGAAAGAAAAAAAAGAAACCTGCAAAACTGTTCAGTTAAAAATAATTGAACCTTTAAAAGAAAAAATAGAGAAGGGCGGAGAAATAGAAGCTAAAGCCGAATTTGTATAAATTTATTTTATTTAAATATTAATATTCTTTTGATATTATTTCTATAATATAGTAAATATAAAAAAGAAGACTTAAAAGGGGCTGTCCTAGAAGTTTTATACAACTTCTAGGACAGCCCCTTTTTTTTTACCCTTCAAAAGCAATAACAAATGATTAAAAACTAATTTGTTATTGCTTAGTTACTTCAAAAGTAAATATCAATATAGAAGAAATCTTTTGAAATAATTGTTGGAGAATAGTTCAAACGCCACAATTCTTCAAACTTCTTTTGGCTTAAAAAATAACCTGCCTCGAATATTGAGACAGGTTATATGTTATAATTTTTTGTAATAAATTAATAATGTATGGTATAATAGAAACATAATAATACGGAGGTTGATATGAAAAAAAAATTTATTATTTGTATGTTATTATTAAGTAGTCTTTCTATCTTTGCTCAAACAAAAAATCAAAATTATATTTTAGAAGAATATTTATTTAATGATAAAATTTATAAATTATATTATTTTGATTCTGAAGAAGCATTAAGGGAAAACTTTGTATCTATACTTAAACAATCACCATATAATGTTGTTAATAATCTTAGTTCACTAAAAGAAGAATTAATTTATGATTTAAAAAAAGTTGATGAAGAGAATTTATCACTTTTTTATAAAGATAAAACACCAATGATATATTTAAATAAAAACAAAGATAAATTTAAATTTTGTCTTTCTGTATATGTTTTTAGTATATCAAAAGATGAAACAGAAAAATATGGATTTAATGAATATCAATATGATGATTATGTACAAGTTCTCTTGTTACGAAATATTGATAATAATTTATATATGTCAAATCGCTATAGAAGATTTTAATATATATTAGGAAATATAAATGGCAACATTAAACATAAAAGCATTAGAAAACGACTTATGGGATGCAGCTGATGAACTTCGTGCAGGATCACGTCTTAGTTCACAGGAATACTGTATGCCTGTTCTTGGACTTATTTATCTTCGTTATGCATATTCACGCTTTAAGTTTGTAGATGAAGAAATCCGTAAGAATCTTCCTTCTCGTGGTGGAAGAACTATGGAACCAGAAGCTTCTGACTACAAGGCAGCTGGTGCAATCAAGTTGCAGGAAATTTCTCGTTATGATTATCTTTTAAGTCTAAAAGGTGAAGATAACATTGGTAAATCGGTTGATGATGCCATGAAGGCCATTGAAGATGATGTTCCAGAATTAAAAGGTATTCTTCCTAAAAACTATGAAACTGTTTTCAGTGGTGCAAAAGAAAAACAGATTCTCCAGACCCTTCTTACAAAGTTCAATCGTCCTGAACTTGATGAAATTAAGGATGATATTATTGGACGTATTTACGAATATTTTCTCAATAAGTTTGCAAAAAGCATTGCCAGTGATGATGGTGTTTTCTTTACACCAAAATCATTGGTCCGCATGATTGTTAATATCATTCAGCCAGATAAAGGAACTGTATTAGATCCAGCTTGTGGTTCTGGCGGTATGTTTGTAAGTTCTGGTGATTTTGTAAATGAAAAAGGTAAAAATGCTGCAAAATCAATGGCTTTCTTTGGACAGGAAAAGGTTGAGTTCAATGCAAAGCTTTGTACTATGAATATGGCAGTTCATGGTCTTAATGCAAAAATCATAAGTGGAGAAGGTGCAAACTCTTTCTATAATGATGCTCATAATTTGGAAGGAAAATGTGATTATGTAATGGCTAATCCTCCTTTCAATGTAAATAAAGTTAATTATGAAAATGCACAGAATGCAGGTCGACTTCCTTTTGGACTTCCAGGATATAATGAAAAGACAAAAGAAATTGGAAATGCTAACTATCTTTGGATTAGTTACTTCTATTCTTATTTGAACGAAAAGGGTAGAGCTGGTTTTGTTATGGCATCTTCTGCAACAGACAGTCAGCATGCCGATAAAGAAATTCGTTCTAAACTTATTGATACTGGCCATGTAGATGTAATTCTCAGTGTTGGAAACAACTTCTTTTATACTTTGAGTCTTCCTTGTACTTTGTGGTTCTTTGATAAAGGAAAAAAAGAAGAATTGCAGGATAAAGTTCTGTTTATTGATGCAAGGAATTATTTCACTGTTATTGACCGAAATCTTAATGAATGGACTCCATGGCAGATTAAAAATCTTACTTCTATTGTTCATCTCTATCGTGGTGAAACAGAGAAATATGCAGAAGTAATAAATGATATTTCATTAAAAATATCTGCTTTTAAAAAATTAAATTTATTTTTATCAATTGATATATATAAAAAAATAGATATAGTTAATAAT
>CALAUH010000198.1 GCA_937892225.1 uncultured Treponema sp. | reverse complement strand
CGGGAAAAATTCTGTTAGATGATGTAGATATTCGTGATTATAATCTTCAGGATTTAAGAAAAAATGTCGGTATAACAATGCAGGAAGCATTTTTATTTTCAGATACGGTAGAAGGCAATATTGCTTTTGGAAATCCGGAAGTTGATTTTGAACAGGTAGAAAAAGTTGCTGAACTTGCAAGAGTTAAAGAATTTATTGGTGATTTGACCGAAGGTTATGATACAGTCGTTGGTGAACGAGGGGTCGGATTAAGCGGCGGTCAGAAACAGAGAATTGCACTTGCAAGACTTTTTCTTGCTAATCCAAAAGTAATGATTCTTGATGATACTACTTCTGCAGTAGATATAGAAACTGAAGAAAAAATCAGGGATTCTATAAATAAACAGAAACAGGGACATACAACTTTTATTATAAGTCACAGAGTTTCTTCTTTCCTTGATTGTGATGTAGTTTTTGTACTTAAAGATGGAAAAATTGTGGAGCAGGGAAAGCATAAAGATCTGGTAAAAAAGCCTGGTTATTATCAAGATGTTTTTATGGAACAGCAGACTTTATAGTGTAGCAGGGGAACTTTTAGGAGAATAGCTTTGAGAAATAAGTTTGATACTGATGAAGAATTTGAACAGGGAATAAATCCTCATATAATAATGCGTTTATTTAAATGGATAAAACCATATTCAGGTAAAATGGTTTTGTCATGTGTAGTAATGCTTCTAGCTTCTGCAATTTCTTTGTTAAGTCCATATTTAATCCGTATAGCAATAGACAGTTCAATTCCTAACAAAGATTATAAATCACTTATAATAATTTCTGTAATAATGCTTCTTTCTACTCTGGTAGTAAGAATTCTTCTTGCGGCAAAATTAAAAATTATGACTAGAGTTGCACAGAAAATCATTGTTGCAATAAGAAAAGATGTATTTACAAAATTACAGTCTTTGCCTTTTACTTATTTTGATTCAAGACCTCATGGTAAAATTTTAATAAGAGTCGTTAATTATGTAAACTCATTATCAGATTTATTAAGCAACGGTATTATTCAGCTTATAAGTGATATGTTTACGCTCATTGTAATTATTGGTTTTATGATTGCAATAGATGTTAAATTAACATTAGTTTGTATGGCTGTACTGCCTGTTTTATTCTTAGTTCTGTTTTCTATGAAAAAAGTTCAGCATGAAGCATGGCGTCAGGAAAGTTATAAGCGTTCAAATTTAACAGCGTATCTTTCGGAAAGTTTAAACGGAATGAAAATTACACAGTCTTTTGCCCGTGAAGATGTTAATCAGGGAATATTCAACGGATTGTGCGATAAATGTAAAAAAACTTGGATGAAAGCTGTAAATATAAACAATGTTATATGGCCGCTCGTAGATAATCTTTCAACTTTAGGTGTAGCGCTTGTATATATGGCTGGTATTTCATGGATTGGTAACGGTATGGGTGGTACTGTAACAGTCGGAACTCTTGTTGCATTTGCCGGTTATATCTGGCGTTTCTGGACACCTGTACAGAACCTTGGTAACTTTTATAATTCTATGGTAACTACAACTGCATATGTTGAAAGAATCTTTGAACTTCTTGACGAAAAAGATGATATCGTAGATAAACCAGGTGCAAAAGATTTACCACCAATTCGCGGACATGTTTGTTTTGATAATGTTAATTTCAGTTACGAAAAAGGAACACCAATCCTTAAAAACGTTAATTTTACAATCACACCGGGTATGACTGTAGCGATTGTCGGTCCGACTGGTGCTGGTAAAACTACAATAGTTAATTTGTTAACAAGATTCTATAATCCTGATGACGGAAAAATTTTAATTGATGGAATTGACTTGCAGGAACTAACAATAAAAAGTATTCGTAAACAAGTTGGTGTAATGCTTCAGGATTCTTTTTTGTTTACCGGAACTATTATGGAAAATATCCGTTACGGAAGACTCGATGCAACTGATGAAGAATGTATTGAGTGTGCAAAAACGGTTCAGGCTCATGAATTTATATCTGCTTTCCCGGATGGTTACAATACTGTTCTTTCTGCAAATGGCGGCGGATTGTCTCAAGGTCAAAAACAACTTATTTCTTTTGCAAGAGTATTGTTAAGTAATCCTCGAATTTTAATTCTTGATGAAGCAACATCCTCTGTAGATACTCATACAGAAAAGTTACTTCAGAAAGGACTGGATGAATTATTAAAAGGACGAACTTCATTTATCATTGCTCATCGTCTTTCAACAATTAGAAATGCTGATGTAATTTTCTATGTAGATCATGGAGAAATTGTAGAAAGAGGAAATCATGAAGAATTGATGAAATTAAACGGAAATTATGCACAACTTGTTCTTAAAGTAAAAATTTAGTGTTATAATATGTAAATCAGAAAGAAGGGAGGGAAAATGAAATTTATTCATCTTTCAGATTTACATTTAGGTAAACGAATAAAAGAAATATCTTTAATAGAAGATCAGTCACATATTTTAAACGAAATATTAAAAGTTATTGATAATGAAAAACCAGATGCCGTTTTAATTGCAGGGGATGTTTATGATAAACAGATTCCGCCTGTAGAAGCAGTAAATCTTTTTGATAATTTTTTAAATCAACTTGCAGAACGAAAATTAAATGTTTTTATAATAAGCGGAAATCATGATAGTGCTGAACGACTGACTTTCGGTTCAAAATTGATGCAGTCTTCCGGAGTTTATTTTTCAAAATCATATAAAGGTAAATGTGAGTCAGTTACATTGAATGATGAAAATGGTCCTGTAAATTTTTATTTATTGCCGTTTGTAAAACCAGTTTTTGTAAAACAGTATTTCCCTGATGAAAAAATCGAAACATATACAGATGCATTAGATGTAGTAATAAAAAACATTCACTTAAATAAAGATGAAAGAAATGTGCTAATTTCACATCAATTTGTAACAGGAGCACAGAGAAGTGAATCAGAAGAAGTAAGTGTAGGTGGTCTTGATAACGTTGATTCTTTTGTTTTTGAAGATTTTGATTATGTTGCACTTGGACATATTCACGGACCACAGAAAATCGGCAGTGAAAAAATAAGGTATTGTGGAACACCATTAAAGTATTCATTTTCAGAGGTTTCTCATCAAAAAGGAGTTGCAGTGGTAACTCTCGGAAAAAAAGGGGAATTTGAATATAAAAATGTACCGCTTGTTCCTTTACGTGATATGCGAGAAATAAAAGGTTCTTATGATGAAATCACTTATAAGAAAAATTATGAAAACACAAATTTACAGGATTTTATTCATATAACACTGACAGACCAGGAAGAAAAAGCAGAAGCATTTTTCCGCCGTAGACGTTCAGAACAAGGAAATTCAGCGATGTATGGCTTGAAAACGGCGTTGAAATTATATCACAGAACTGAATCGAAGAAAATTTTACGGTTCTCTCACATCTGAAAATCGCACCGCTGGATTATGATAATCTAAGGTCAAAAACAAACAATAAAATATCAAAATCGGAAAATGTAAAATTACTGTCTCCGTTACAGGTATTTTCTAAATTATATGAAATACAAAATAATCAGCCAATGGAAAAAGAACAGGAAAGTTATATGCAAAAGTTGATTGAAAAAATCTGGGAGGCTGAATAATGAGACCATTAAGAGTTATAATGACTGGTTTTGGACCTTACTTAAATCGTACGGAAATTGATTTTACAACTTTCGGTAAAAAAGGAATTTATCTTGTAACAGGAGATACTGGAGCCGGTAAAACTACAATTTTTGATGCAATAACTTATGCCTTATTTGATGAATTAAGTGGAAAAGACAGAACTTCTAAAATGGTACGTTCATCTTTTGCGGATCTGGAAGATATTACCGAAGTTGAACTTGATTTTGAATTAAATGATGAAAAATATAATGTTATAAGAAATCCGGCATATTTTAGAAAAGCCGTTCATTCAGATAAAGCTGTCGAAAGACTTGCTGATGCAACCTTAACTTTACCAGACGGACAAAAAGTCAGCGGAACAACAAATGTAAATAATAAAATAATTGAATTACTGGGAATAAATAAAGATCAGTTCTGTCAGCTTGCAATGATTGCACAGGGAGCTTTTCGGGAATTGTTATTTGCAGATACCTTAAAACGAAGGGAAATTTTTCAAAAAATATTTAAAACGCAAAAATATCAGAATATACAAGATACATTAAAAGAACAGGAAAGAGATATAAAAAATAAATTATCAGATATTCAAAAATTAATGATAAATTCTTTTAATGAAACTATGTGTGATTCAAACGAAGTGTTATCCGAAAAACTTGAAGCAGAAAAAAAATCTCTGGTTAATTGGGAAGATAAAATTGATATACTTGAACACATAATTTCTGCAGATAAAAAATTAATCGATAAACTGGAAAAAGAAAGTAAAGAAAATCAAAATAAACTTGCTTCAATAAACGAAAAAATTGGAATTATTAATAAAATTAAGCAGACAAAAGAAGAACTGCAAAATAATCAGCGTGAACTTGAAATTGAAAAAAGTAATTTTGAAAATGTAAAGGAAACGTTGAAAATTAAAGAAAAAAATGAACAGGAAATAAAAAGTGCTGAAAAAATTATCACTTCCATCGAAAAAGATTTGGATAAATATTCAGAACTTAAAAATGAAAATGATAATAAAATTCTTCTTGATAAAAAGATTCAAGATTCTCAAATAGAACTGGAAAAACTTTTAAAAGAACTGGTCGAAGATGAAAATCAACTTGCACAGTACAAACTTCAGTTTGAATCGGTAAAAAAATCTGGCGAAGAATTTGAAAAAGAAAATGCTGTTTATTTGTTGTTAAAAGAAAAACTTATTCAAATTAATAATTTATCAGATGATTATAATAATACTGTAAAATTAAAAGATGAATATTCTGAGTTACAGGAAAAATCTCGAATTGCAATTGAAAACAGTGAAAAATCAAAAAGAATTACGCTTGAAAAAAATTCTATTTACTTAAAAAATATGGCAGGAATTCTTGCAGAAAATTTAGTAGAAAATGAGCCTTGTCCTGTATGTGGTTCAAAAGATCATCCTTGTGTTGCGGTAAAAGAAACAGAAGTTTTAACAGAAGAAGAATTAAATCAGTTAAAAGAACATGATCAGGAATTAGAAAAAATTTCGCAGAATTTATCTCAAAACGCAAATAATAAAAAAATTGAAATTCAAAAAAATATCGAAAATCTTGAAAAAAATTCTAAATCATTTATAGAAGAATTTAATTTTGAAAGTTTAAATACAAGTCTTATTGAAAAACAAAAAGAATTTAATCTTGAGTTGAAAAAGCTTTCTGAAAAATTAAGTAAGTTACAGGATGATAAAGAATTAAAATCAAAAATCGAAGAAAAAATACCGGAAAAAGAAAAGAGCGTAAAAGAAAAAAACGCAATTATTGAAAATTTAAGAATTACGCTCGAGCAGTTAAAAAATGATTATAAACATAGTTCTGAAACAATAACTAAAATGTTTAATGAACTTGAATATAAATCAAAAGAAGATGCAGATTCAAAAATAGTTGAACAGAAAGAATTAATTGAAAATTTAAAAAATAGTTCACAGAAAATTCAAAAAGAATATGATGAATGTAATGAAAAAATAATTAATTTAAACGGAACTATTCAGGGCTTAGAAAAGACTTTAAAAGACGGGGAACAGATTGAAAATTCAGAAGAGATTTTATTAATAAAAGAAAAACTGGATTTTGAAAAAGAAGAAATATCACAGGAATCTGTAAATGTAATTTCCAGAAATAATACAAATAGTAAAATCTGCGAAAAATTAAAATCACAGAATAAAGAATTTGTAAAAACTGAAAAAGAATACGAAATGATAAAAAATCTAAGTGATACTGCAAACGGCATGCTTTTAGGAAAAGATAAAATCATGCTCGAAACATATGTTCAGATGTATTATCTAGATCGTGTTGTTGAACTGGCAAATGTACGTTTAATGAAAATGACAGACAATCGATATGAATTAATAAGAAACGAATCTGCAGAAAAAAAATCGAAAGCCGGATTGGAATTAGACGTAATTGACCATTACAACAGAACTCAAAGAAGTGTAAAATCATTGTCTGGCGGAGAAACTTTTCAGGCATCGTTATCTTTGGCTTTAGGATTATCAGACGAAGTCAGTCAGGAATCTGGCGGTATAAAAATTGATTCATTGTTTATTGACGAAGGTTTTGGAAGTCTGGACAGCGATTCTCTTGAAAAAGCGATGAGTGCATTAATCAATCTTACAGAAAGAGACTGCCTTGTAGGAATTATTTCACATGTAGAAGCATTAAAATCACGAATAGACAGACAGATAGTCGTTACAAAAACTCAGACTGGAAAAAGTGAAGTAAATATCATTTAATAAAAACTTAAAAATTGATATAATAAAATGATTTTACACATATTGAGGATTTTATGGATTTTACAGACGCAGCGAATGTTGGTAAAGAATATAACGGGTTTTATTTGTTAAAAGTAGAAGAAATCCCGGATTATAAAGCAAAAGGAGTTTATTTAAGACATAAAAGAACTGGTTTAGAAGTTTATCATGTTGTAAAAGATGATAAAGAAAATCTTTTTGCCTTTGCTTTTAGAACTGTTGCAAAAGATAATTTTGGAACTGCACATATTCTTGAACATTCAACCTTGTGTGGAACAGAAAAATATCCGTTAAAAGAACCTTTTAATAATTTACTGAGTCAGAGTTTATATACATTTTTAAATGCATTGACATATCCAGATAAGACTGTTTATCCGGGCGCGTCTGTTGTTAAGGCAGATTATTTTAACATAATGGATGTTTATGCAGACAGTGTTTTCTTTCCTAAACTTCAGCACGAAACTTTTTTACAGGAAGGACATCGTCTGGAAATGGATGAAAAAGGGCAGCTGAGTATTCAGGGTGTTGTTTACAATGAAATGAAAGGTAATTATTCATCTTTTGCCCCGATTGCTTTTCAAAATCAGATAAAGGCAATGTTCCCCGATTCTTATCCTTCTTTTGATTCTGGCGGAGATCCTTTGGAAATTCCAGATTTGTCTTATGAACAGTTTTTAGATTTTCATCAGAAATTTTATAATCCTGATAACTGTATTTTATTTTTGTATGGAGATATTCCGACACAGGAACAGCTTGATTTTTTAAATGAAAGATTCATGCCTCGTATAGAAAAAAAATATAACTGTACAAAAGATATTTTACATTATGATTCTAAACTTCCGCTTGTAAAATCAGAAATTAAAGAATTAATGAAATTAAATAAAAATACTTCTTCTAAAGAAATCAGAAATATTGCTCCAGAAACAGGTGCGACTGGAAATATGGTAACTGTAAACTGGTATACAGGTGAAGCTGATATTGAAAAAATCTTTTTATCAGAAGTTCTATGTGGAAATGACAGTTCGCCGGTTTCAAAAGCATTAAAAGATTCTTCTTTAGGTGATGAAGAAAATTGTGGAAATTTCGGCCAGTTTAATGAAGAAATATTTTCGTTTGGTTTATGGGGCGTAAAAAAAGGAAACGAAAATAAAGTCTTTGATTTAATTTATAAAGTTTTAAATGATTTATATCACAATGGAATTAATCAAAATGATATTGATTCAGCCGTAATGGGAATTGATTTTGCTTTAAGAGAAGTAAACCGCTACATGGGACCATATTCTATTCAGATAATGGAAAAAGCTCTAAAAGGCTGGTGTAACGGAAAAGAATGTTCTTCTCAATTAAATCCAATTACATCATTTGAAAAAATAAAAGAAAAAATCAGAAATGATAAAGATTACACTAAAAATTTAATAAAAAAATACTTTTTAGATAATCCTGTTCAGATAAAATTTATTTGTGAACCGTCAAAAAAATATTTTGAAAATAGAAAAGCAGCTGAAAAAGAATTAATTACAAAATTAGAAGAAAATCTTGATAAAGAAACTTTAAGAAAAGATTTGGATGAACTTCATGCTTATCAACAGCATATAGAAACTCCGGAAGAAGCAAAATGTATTCCGTTTGTTCGAAAAAATGAACTTGATGCTGATATAGTAAAATCAACTGTTGATTTAGAATTTCTTACAGGAGCAGACGGTTCTAAAGTTCCTTTTTTTGTCAGTGATGAAGATACTAACGGTCTTTTTTATCTGGATGTTTTATTTCCTTTTGACAGAATTGATGTAAAAAATTATAAATACATTTCTTTTTTAAGTCAGGTCTTAACAAATATGGGCTGGGGCGGTAAAAAATGGAATGAATGTATAAGTGAATCTGCATGTGTTATGGGAGATATCTGGGGTAGAGTAACAACAGGTACTGTTTCACAAGTTCCAGAATGCATTGAACAGGCAGAAAAATATAAGGAATATAATTTTTGCGGAAGAAACTGGATTGGTTTAACATGTAAGGCTCTAACAGAAAAAGTTGAACCTACATTAAAAATGTTTTCTGAAATAATAACTAAAATGGATTTTAATGATAAAAAAAGATTTAAGTCTTTAGTTCAGGAAAATTATTCAGATAAAAAATCTTCTGTTGTTTCAATGGGAAGAGATTATGTATTAAAACGTTCACGTGCTGTTTTTACAAAAAATCATGCAATACAGGAAATTTTATGGGGCGTTACCCAGTTAAATACAACAAAAGAGTATAAAAAATCTAGTGCAGGAAAAATGTTAAAACTCTTTGAAAAAATATATACTTCCTGTAGAAAATCAGGTGCAATTTTACATATTACAGCGGATACAGATTCTCTGAAAAAAATCAAACCTTATATGAATGATTTTGTAAAAGCTTCTCAGATTACAAAATTACTTCCTGTTAATAAAGTAGAATTGGAAGATTACATTCAATTAATTACAAAATCAAAAAATATTTCTGATTATAAAAACACTGAATATATAAAGCTTCATTCTCAGACAGGATATGCGGCTGTTTCAATTCCAGCTTCTCCATATTTAACAAAAGAAGCGGCTGCAGAGCATATTTTTACCAGCTGGTTTTCTAATCATTCTTTGTGGGATAAATTCAGAACAACTGGTGGTGCTTATGGTGTTGCTTCTTACGTTGATTCCTGTGAAAAAATCTGTTCAATGTTTACATATAGAGATCCATTCCCACAAAAAGCAAAAGAAATTTATTTACAGGTATTAAAAGAAATTTCTGATTTTGAAATACCGGAAGAAGATGTAGAAAAAACAATTGTAAGTGAATATGGTTCAGCAATTACTCCTTATTCACCAAAAGATATGGGAAAAGGAGCTTTCGAATCCTTTATTTATGCAAACTATGGTTTTAAACAGCGCCGTGTAAATGATTTATTAAGTGTGACTGCAAAAGATGTTAATCTTGCATCAAAAAGATTATATCAAAACAGTCAGAAAGAAACTCATAGTTGCGTATTATGCGATAAATCTGTTAAAGTTTGTGGGAATTTTCTTGAATTACCGTTATAATTCTGTTAAAATATATGAATAAGATGCAATTTAAAACTGCTGACTAGGAGTGGCCTATGGATAAGAAAACAAAAGAATGTATTCAGATGATGAGAGATTTAGTTTCTGATGTACAGGGAGCACCTTTTCCTGGTGGAGAAATTACTTCAGAATTGTATTCAATCTGGTATGAACATGCACAAAGAGCTGCTGTAGAATGTTTTGAATTTTTAAATGCTAACTTTCCAAAAGAACAGGCAGAATTATCAAAAACAATAGACAAAATGTTTGATGGAAACAAAAAGCAATAATATAATAATTTTCCTAAATAGAAACGAATATTTTGCCGAAAATTAATTAGTAATTCAGAAAGGGGAAATTTAGGAAATGGGTGCATCAAAAAAAAATCAAAAATCTAGTAAATTTGGATTTAATGGACCAAGAAAAAGATTCGGTATAAATTACTGGCGTTTTTATTTTAAGGGTAGTTCAAAAGACAGTGGAACAGAAGCAATCTTTTTTGTTGAACTGGAGATGTTAAACCCATGGTTATATCCAAATGAACCACAATTAGGTTTTAAACCAAGAGTACAAATCAAAGAAGATGATTTACAATATGCATTATCAGGTACATCATCTGCATATGAATTAGAATCAGAAAAAATTATTCAACCGTCTTATGTTGCAGTTCGCGTTGGTAGATTAGATAATACACCAAAACAAATCTGTTCATATTTTCCAGTAAAAGTCGTTAAATTTGAAAATAAACCTTTTGCAATTCAAGTAGGTTCAAATATTTTTGGTGAAGAAGAAATTAATGGATTTGTATCTTTATCAGAAGAAGAAAATCAGAAACATCCTGAATATTTTAGTAACAGTGGTAATGTAAACTGGAATTTAAAATATGAAATCGTAAAAGATTATTTTGACGGTTTTGAAAATTCTACAGATAAATGGTTCCCTTCCGGAATTAAGACAGAATTTAGCGGTGTAATTAATTTTGATGGAGAAGATTTTATTGTTGAACCAAAAAAGAGTGCCGGTTATATTGACAGATATATCGGTAAATCATTCCCACAGCCTTGGTTCCATATATCATCATCTAATTTGCAGAGTTTAATTTCTGGAAAAACTTTGTTCAATTCAAATTTTGTAATTCAGGGACTTTTCGAAAATAAACTTTCTTTTATTGGTAATTTTGAAGGTTTTGATATAGAATTTTTTGCAGACGGTCCTAAAAAACAATATTCAACAGTTTGGGATTGTACTGAATCTCCACAGCCAGATGAAAATGGTGATAAAACATTACATTGGTCAATTAGTATAACTTCTAAAATCTGGATAATTGATATTGATGTAACTTGTAGAATTAAAGCTCTTTATGACAGAAAATTTGAATGTCCTGAAGGAAAAAGACGCGTGTTAAGTGTTATTCAAAGTGCAACTGGAATTGGAGAAATTAAATTATACAAGAAAATTAAAAATGATCTTGAACAGATTGAATATGCTAGAATTACAGATGCTATTTGTGAATTTGGTAATATTGAAGAACAAGAATAAATTGACAATTTTATAAAATACAGTTAGAATATAAGTATAAATGGTACAATTGTTGGTAAGCCCTTACGACAGTTGTACTTTTTTTTTGTCTTTTTTTATTGCCGATATCAATCTTTATTAGTATTTTTTTTCGTAGAGGTATTAAATTGAATTTAGAAAATTTTACAATTAAAACACAGGAAGCAATTCAGGAAGCTTCATCAATTGCAAATAAAAATGATTGCAGCGAAATTTCTACAGAACATTTAATGCAGGCTCTTTTGGAACAAAAAGATGGATTGATAGTTCCAATTATAGAAAGAATTGGCGTTCCCGTAAAAGATTTATTATTAAAAATACAAAAAGCAGTATCATCAAAACCTAAAGCTTTTGGTAATGTTGATGTTTATTTATCTAATGAATTGAAAAAAATTCTTGCTAAAGCAGAAATTGAAATGTCAGCTTTACACGATAAATATTTGTCTACAGAACATTTACTTATATCAATTGCTGAATCTCCTACAGATTGTGCAAAAATTTTAAATGATTTTGGAATTAATAAAAATTCAATCATGGAAGCTTTAAAAGCTGTAAGAGGTAATCAGACAGTTGATTCAAATGATCCGGAAAGTACATCAAGAGCATTGGAAAAATACTGTAGAGATTTAACCTCACTTGCTAAACAGGATAAAATTGATCCGGTAATTGGTCGTGATGAAGAAATAAGACGGGTTATGCAGGTTTTGTGCCGTCGTACAAAAAATAATCCTGTTATTATTGGTGAACCAGGTGT
>CALAUH010000197.1 GCA_937892225.1 uncultured Treponema sp. | reverse complement strand
CACTGTATGAATCCGTGTTATTATTTCTTTGTTCATTATTTTTCTTATTTGAAGAATCAGATGAAAAAAAGCTTTTAATAAGTGCATATTTCATAGCATCGTCATTCGAAGCTCCAAAAAACTTAGCTTTAGTAAAATCAGTTAACATTCCCATAAAACAATCCTTATATTAGTTCTTCTATGACATAAACTTTATGTTTACTTAAATATATTACATTTAAAATCCTTTCACCTTAGATTTAAAATAATAAACAAACTTTGTTAGAAAAACATTAAAGTGATAATTGAATTATATTTTAACTTCATAAAAATAACATACATAAATTTTTACACGATCAATCTACTTCTCTATCCCTATTCCAATGAACATTTTCTTTTTTACATCTTTATTCATTGTATTAAAGATAGTCTCATAATAATCTTTCCACTCATAACTTTGCCAGCAGCCGAAGTCATCAATGTA
The DNA here is from genome assembly GCA_937892225.1 of uncultured Treponema sp. Taxonomy (GTDB): domain Bacteria; phylum Spirochaetota; class Spirochaetia; order Treponematales; family Treponemataceae; genus Treponema_D. Next base: position 5,360 of record CALAUH010000197.1, on the reverse strand, counting down.
ACCTTCATTTTTATTTAAGCCTGTAAAATAAACTCCGTTTATCTTTGAAGCTTCGTACATACTCGAAAAGCCTTTTATTGGTTATCCTAATATAAGGATAACCTTCATTATCCTAACAAATTTATTATCCTCATATTTTTACTATCTGCTTGTAGAATGTAACCGTCAATTCTCATGTATTTTTCCAAAATAAAGTAAACGTAAATTTAATTTGCGGATACGGAATATTTTAACAATAAAGCTGTTGGCCCAGACAATCACGAACTTTTGAATATTGGGGAATATGATGAAGCCCGCAATCGTGGCGCACATTCAGTTCATAATGAATTTTTGAAAAATTGTAAAATACGTTAGGAAATGTGATTTTAACAAAAAAAAGCGTGTATTTCATTCACAGTGAAATGCACGCTTTTTTTTCAGTATTACTGTTGAAGCAGAAACTATTGAAGAGCAGCTAACAATTTTGTTGTGTATTCTTTAGGAATTTTGAAACTGAAGAGCACATTTGGATCTGAAGAATTAGTGAAATTAACAGACCAGTTACCTGCTGTCTCAGGAAGATTATCTTCATTGCCAGAGAATTTTACATATTGATATTGAAGAACAGTAGGGTCGCTAAATTCTGTAGATGCACCATCAATCATTAATGTATCATAATTGAGGGTAACTGCATCACCTGGAATAAGTGTAACTGTAATAACGCCTGCACCAGAACCTGTAGGTGCAACTACGATTGTAACCGTTGAATCATCATCAAAATATGCACTTAATATTTTAGATACATCAGTCCAAATAAAAGTAGCATCGCCACCAGTACCAGAACCACCAGTACCAGAACCACCTGTTGGGTCATTTGGCTCTTTGCCACCACAACTAACAAAACACAACGCAAAAAGTAAAAAAAGCACTGTAATTAAACCGCTTTTCAGTATTTTTTTCATAAAACACTCCTTAAGTTCCGCTCCAAAGAAAGCGCTTACTCCTTTAAAAATTATAACATCTTTTTATGGAGAGAACAAGTAAGATTACAGTAAGATTACCAAATTATGATATACTATTTCAGGTAACCAATGAAAATATATCTTAGTGGAAAGGTATCCGCAAATTAAATTTACGTTTACCTAATTATACCACAAATTAAATCCATTCACCACGAATCTTATAAGTAGTAATTTCAATATTCCACATAGGAAACTTTTTTTCATTTTTCATTTGTTTCGTAGCATGTATTTTGCTCAAAAACATTTCTGAACTAATATTACGGATTCAGACTGTTAACTTTCATATTAGATAATTAATCATTTCGATAATGAATATAACTAAATTTATTTTGGAGGTCTTCATGGAAAATTATGAAGTTATATTCAAAAGTTTTATCGAAAAATACTCTCAAAATGGGTACTCAAATTCAATTTGCCGTTCTTATTATAATCTATTAGCTGCAGCAACTCCGTTTTTCAGTCGTAAGGATGTTGTTATAACTGAAGAGAGTATTCAAGAGTTTACCAAAAAATATTCTGTAGAAGTTAAAAAAATTTACTGCAGAATATTAAGAGAATTAGCAGTATTCAGCAATACAGGATTTGTAAAACAAAAAAAAATACAACCACCATTGAAATTGGATATTTATTATTTATGTTATTTAAATAATTACCTGACAAATACGTTTTCTAATAAAGAATATCGCAATTCCATTCGGAATAAAATAGTTCCTTTTTTTGAGGCATTACAAAATAAGCAAATTGAGATCAGTAATATAAATTACATCGATTGTATGCGTATTTATAAGGAATTGGACTTACCTAAATCTGTTCGAGGAAGAAATACTTTTGATCAAAATGTACGTGGTTTTCTGCATTACATTTCAGATATTGGTATAAATAAGCGAAAACTTTGGATTGCATTTAATCATTGGAATCCACCATATTTATTTTCAATAAAAGATTTAAGTCTTGAATCAAAAGAGGAACTCTGTACTATTAAAAATTTCCATTTTCAGACACTTTCTGAACTATGGAATTCAATAGATTCTTTGAAAATTATCTTTGAGAATTGTGGTTATGCAAGAAAATATTATGCAGGAATAAAACGGACAATTGAATTACTATATGCCTTTTTTGATATGAACGATATGGAATATTCCATTGAGTATTCTTGGATTTGGTTCAATGAGATAAAAAAAAAGTTAAAAACAGACAGAAAATTGTTCAAAAGATCAGTTAATATTATTGAATTGTTCTTTCAAAATGAAATATCAACATCATCAAACTTTATTCCTAAACGCCGTTTATTTATTCTCCAAGAAGAATATTCTTATAAAAGAAAACCGGTAAAAAGGAAATCTCTTTTTGATGAATTATCACCATATTACAAATCTTTAATAGAAGCTTTCCAAAAATATAAGCAACTTGAAGGCAGATGCGAAAGTACTATAAAAGAATATCAGTATGGACTTCAAAAGTTTGCTTTGTATTTGATTTCTAGAAATATTCTAGATATTAAAGAATTAACAAAAGAAGCTTTATCTGACTTTATCTCATCAGACTTCAACGATTTTCCTGAAAAATTAGCAAAAATAAGGATGTTTTTATATTTTCTGTATGAGACAAAATTTATGACTACAGACTTGTCTGGTTGTGTTCCTGTAAAAACTGCTTCAAAAGAAAAAATTGTTACTGTTTTGAATAGTAATGAATTATTACAGATTGATAATTATCGGAAGAATTGTAAATCTGCTGTTGAATATAAAAATGCAGCTGGTGTTCTGTTGGGACTTTTTATGGGCTTAAGATCTTGTGATATTGCTAATCTAGAATTTAAAGATATAGACTGGCAAAATAAAGTCCTGCATATAATTCAAACCAAAACAAAAGTTCAATTAAACCTTCCGATTCCCAATCCTGTATATGAAGCCCTGGTTCTATATATAAAAAACGGAAGACCAAAGGCAAATAGCCCTTACATATTCTTAGAAGACAATCCTCCGTTTAAGAAAATAAGTAATGAAAACTGTGAATACATGATTAAAGGGATTCTTAAAACCAGAAGAAATTTTCATATCTTACGAAGAACATTTGCTTCTAATATTCACGAAACCTCAAAATCATTGAATGTAGTTATTAATTGTCTTGGACATACGGGAGAAACAAATGTTGGCAAGTATGTGAATATTTCAAAAAAAATGATGGAAGAATGTGTTCTTTCCTTATCAGATTTACATATTTGAGAGGTTATTGATGAAGAATACTATATTTTTAAGTTCACTTGGATATTTGTTCGAAGGGTTTATACAACAGAAGCAAAATGAAGGATTTAGTTATGAGGAACAAATTTCTCGACTAAAAAATTTTGACAAGTATTGTCTAAAAAAGAATATAACTGCTGATTCTATAACAAAAGATAACTTGCGAGAATATTTGACGATAAGAGAAACTGAATCAAAAAACTCGTTTTATGCACGATTCTGTTTAATTCGACAGTTTTTGATTTATTTGAATGCACGAGGTATTGATGTTTTTATACCTAGAATTTCAATTTCAAAAGCAAAGACAGTTCCATTTTTAATGACTGATGAGCAGGTAGCTGCATTTATTTCTAGTGTTGATAAGAATCTTCCAAAGCGAAATTTTAATTATTCTGTGTTTTTCAGACTGCTATGTACAACAGGATTAAGAGTAAATGAGGCTCTCAAGTTACGAGTTACTGATTATGACGATGTTAATAAAAGTCTGACTGTTATACACGCAAAAGGAAACAAGGATAGAATTGTTTATTTGGCAGATGACATGAATCAATTGTTAAGAACTTATTTGAACAGCAGAAAGAAAAGTTCACCATTCATATTTTATGGGAATGATATAAATAAACCTCATACTTATGGAATTGTGAGTAAAACTTTTAAAAAAAGATGGATGCAAACCGAATTCTATGTGAATACAGGAAGAAATCCGACTGTTCATTCTCTAAGACATTATTTTGTAATTAAAAGAATTAATTTATGGGCTTCCAACGGAATCTCTATCAATTCAATGATTCTTTATCTATCAAAACATCTGGGGCATGCAAGTCCAAATGAAACTTATTATTACTATCACCTTATCAAGGATTCATTAAAAATAATGTCTACAAAGGATGTCACAGGAAGAAAAATTATGGAAGGTATTAAATATGAAGAAGAATAGTGAGTTATTTTTTTCTAAAACAAGAGATTTTTTAACCTTATATTTGGTTAAACAATGTAATAAGAGTGTTCATACAGTTAAGTCATATAAAGACACTTTAACAATATTCAGAAGATTTCTTGGTGAGGTTGAAAATATTTCAATCAAGACATTTAAATTTTCAGATTGCAAGCGTGAGTTATTACTTAGGTTTATTGAATATTTAAGAAATGCCCAAGCCGCAGTTAGCACAATCAACAACAAATTGGCAGGCATACGTGCTTATTTATGGTATTGTTCTGACGAAGATGTGGAATTGCAACCAATAGCAATTATGGCTTCAAGAATTCCTTTCTTAAAAGAAACTAAATTGATAAGACCTATAATCTCACCTGAAATTATGACGGATTTTCTTTCGGGTTCATTTTCTCATACATCAAAAAGTAAACGAGATCAATTATTGCTTATGCTGCTGTATCAAACTGCCGGAAGAGCCAGTGAGATAACCGCCATTAAAATAAAAGACATTATACTGTCTGAAAGAACTATTCTTTTTCATGGAAAAGGAGACAAGGAAAGAATTGTAACTTATGATGAAGTAGCAGCTTTACACTTAAAGGCATTCCTAAAAACAGATCATAAAAACATGAATCCTGATGATTATTTATTTTTCACAAAAATAAAAGGAGTTAAATATCAAATGTCTTTAGGAAATGTTGAGCGCATTGTAAACAAATACGCTGAATTAATAAAAGAGCAACATCCAGAATTACCTGAAAGTGTTTATCCTCATATGTTCCGAAGAACCAGGGCAACTAATTTATATCAGGATGGAGTTGATTTAGAACTGATTTCAAGATATATGGGGCATTCCTCTACTGTAACAACAAGGATATACGCACAACCATCTATGGCTATGTTAAAAGAAATTATGGATCGAGCAAATCCTTTTTCGGAATACAGTTCTGACCGTAAAGATGAATTTGATAACCTAACTGAAAATGATATAATAGAGATGTGTGGTTTAAGACCATAAAAATTTTATCCTCATATTATTATTTCTATATGTTTATACAACAAGCAGATAGTATAAAATATGAGGATAATAAATTTGTTAGGATAATATTGGATACATGTCTTTGCAGATAATGAAACTTATAGTTGTTTCAGGATTATTTACAGCAGTTGCATAACCTTGCA
>CALAUH010000196.1 GCA_937892225.1 uncultured Treponema sp. | reverse complement strand
AACCTTGCTGCAAATGGTGGAAATAAAACTAAAACTGCAGATATTTTAGGTATTGGAAGAAAAACAATTTTAAGAAAACTTGGTGAATCTGAATAAAAGTTTTCTTTACTGTAAATCAAAAACGAAGTATAATATTAATATATTTAATTTATTAGAGGTAATTAAATGGATGTATCTTCTATACTTACAACTATGTTAAGTACTTCTGCAATTTCAAATATTGCAAAAGTAACAGAAACAGAAAAATCTGATGTAAAAAATGTAATCACTGCAGCAATGCCTAATCTTATTTCAAGTGCATTGACTCAATCAAAAGATAAAAGTCTTGTTGAAGGTTTTACTGATGCTTTGGCTTCTCATGCAGGAGACAGTACTTCAAGTCTTACTAGTTTTTTCAACAAAATTGATTTAAAAGATGGTTCTAAAATAGTAAAAAATCTTTTTGGAGATTCTGCATCTGATATTATTTCAAAAATTTCAGAAAAAGCTGGAACTACAAAAAAATCAACAACTTCTATTCTTTCTAGTATTGCACCATTATTTATGAGCCTTCTCGGACAGTCAACAAGTGCAGATAAAGATAGTGAAACAACATCTTCTATTGCAAAATCCCTTACTGGATTATTAAAAGGTGCTAATGTTACAAGTCTTTTAAGTTCTTTGACAGGTAGTTTAACTGGTTCTGATAAAAAAGAAACAACAACAACTTCTGGAAAAAAGAAAACAACAAGCAGTACATCAACTGCTAAGAAAAAGACTACAAGCAAGAAAAGTACAATTTCAACAATTGCCAACATTGCTGGTAAATTATTAAAATAATATTTTTTTAATTTAAGAAGGATGTCTTGAAAAAGGCATCCTTTTTTTATTTTAAATTAGTTGTATTTAGAAAAGATAATAAAACATTATATGCATTAGTAATCTGGTCAATTGAAATAGTATTTTGATTTGATAAATCAGGATGAACAGTTTTTAATTTTAAGTGATATTGTTTCTTTAAAGATTTGTTTGTATAAGGTATTTTTAATTCTAATAAATTTGCAGCTGTAATAATTTCATCTGGATAATTAAAATATGATTCAGCTTTAATTACAGAACCAACCGGTATTTTTTTCTTAAATATTTTTCTTTTAAAATTAATGATTCTTTCTGTTTCGTTTTTTTTATCATCAGAAATAAAAGAAGCAGAAGTTTGAGATTGATTAGAATCATTTAAAACTTCTGCTTCTTCTTTTTTTATTTCGCCAGTTTCGAGAACTTGATTTAACATGTTTCCAAGGTTTTCGTATAAATCTGGCATTTATAATTAAATTTCTGTTCCAGAAGGAATAATTGCACCTTTACGAATAACAATGATTCCATCGGCACTGTAGAAAGAACCATGGTCTCCGTCTTCGTATTTTCTTCCTGTTACACCAATTTTACAGTTATTACCGATTTTTGCATTCTTATCAATAATTGTGTTAGCAATAAAACAGTTTTTACCAATACCTGTATTTGGAATGCCTTGTTCTTTATTATGAAGCTTTTCATCTTCTTCATCATAATAATCTGCACCCATCATAATTACACCGTTTAATTCAGAGCCTTCTTCAATAATAGAACGAACACCAATTACAGAACGGTTTAATTTACAGTCAGAAATAATACATCCTTCTGAAGTCAAAGATGATGTAATATTTGCTTTATTGATTTTAGATGGAGGTAAATTACGCATATGAGTATAAATTGGTTTATTGTTTGTAGTTCCGTAAAAATCAAAAGCAGGGTAAGGATCTGTTAATGCAATGTTTGCTTCATAGAAACTTCTGATTGTACCAATATCTTCCCAATATCCATCGAAAACATATGAATTGATTTTCTTTTTACCAATTGCTAAAGGAAGAATTTCTTTACCGAAATCAGTATATTTTTCATTTTCTCCTAAAAGACATTCTTCCATTGTATCTGCATTAAAAATGTAAATACCCATTGAAGCTAAATATTCTTTTTCTGGTGGAAGAGAACCTCTTGCTTCCTGTGGAATTTTCCAGTCATCTATATTAAGATCTGGTTTTGGTTTTTCCATGAATTCTTTTACACGGCTTTCTTCATCAATCTTCATAATACCAAATCCAGAAGCATCTTTACGATTAACAGCTGTCGTTGCAATTGTAATTTCAGCGCCAGATTTAATATGTGCTTCCATAAAAGCATGTAAGTCCATTTTATAAAGCTGGTCTCCAGAAAGAATTACATAATGAGTTGGTTTTTGTGACTTAAAGTGAATAAAATTCTTTCTAACAGCATCTGCAGTTCCTTCATACCAGCCTGAATGTTCAAGTGTTTGTTCAGCTGCAAGAATTTCTACGAATCCGCCTGAAAAACGATCAAAGTTATATGAATTTGTAATGTGTAAATGTAATGATGCAGAATTAAACTGAGTTAAAAGATAAATCTTTTTATATCCAGAATTAATACAATTTGAAAGAGGAATATCAACAATTCTATATTTACCGCCAAATGATACAGCAGGTTTAGATCTTTCTTTTGTTAAAGGATAAAGACGAGTTCCTTTTCCTCCTCCTAAAATAATTGATAAAACTCTTGGTTCTTGGTTGTTTGTCATAGTAGGCTCCTTAAATACTTGTATTTATTATAAGTCCGGAATTCTTTATTTGCAACTTTTTTATCTAAACTAAATTTTTTAAAACCCGATATTAAAAATAAGATGTAAATAAATTTATTAAGGAGGATTTATGATTCGTGGTTGGTCTATTGGTGCATCTGGAATGAACAGTCAACAGAACAGACTTGATGCAATTTCCAATAATCTTGCTAATGTTGATACTACTAGTTATAAACGAACTGTAACATCAACAAAATCATTTCCTGAACTCTTAATTCGTCGTAAAGATGCAGATGGAGTTTATAATATTCCAAATGGAATGGGAAGTGCAGATGCCGCTCCAATTATTGGTAAACTGGGGTTAGGTGTTGAAACAAATGAAAATTATGTAGATTTTTCACAAGGTTCATTTAAATCTACAAATACAAAAACTGATGTAGCTTTTGGCGGAAAAGGATTCTTTGTAGTTGAAACACCAATGGGTGAACGTTATACAAGAAACGGTAACTTTTTAATTGGTAAAGAAGGTCTTTTGATGACAAAAGATGGTTATCCTGTTTTAGGAGAAAATGGTTATATTCACGTAACAGATGATCATTTTATGGTAAATGAAGACGGTGTTATTTTTGATGAAGATAACTTTGAAATAGATCGTTTTAAATGTGTACGTTTTGATAACGAAAGATACCTTCAGAAAATGGGTGAAAGTATGTATGCAACTAATGAAATTGCCGGTAATGCTCATATTGCAGAAGGTGATGAAAGACCTAAGTTTTTACAAGGCTATACAGAAACAAGTAATGTAAACGTTGTAAACGAAATGGTTCAGATGATTGAAGTAAACAGAGCTTATGAAGCAAATCAGAAAACTATAACATCTGAAGATTCAATGATGGGCACTTTGTGGAATAAAGTTGCTGTATTAAATTAAGGGGATATTAAATGGTTAGATCATTATGGACAGCTGCTACAGGTATGAATGGACAGCAGTCAAATATAGATGCTATATCAAACAACTTATCTAATGTAAATACAACAGGTTATAAACAGCAGCGTGTAGAATTTGAAGATTTAATTTATCAGAATATAAAATTAGCTGGTACACCGGCAACAGAAGATACTGTAACTCCAGTTGGTATTCAGCAGGGTTGTGGTGTTAAAGTTGGTGCAACTCAAAGAATTATGAATCAAGGTTCTTTACAGAATACAGGTGTAGATACTGATGTTGCAATTGTCGGTGAAGGATTTTTCCGTGTATTAAAATATGATGGAAGTTATGCATATACAAGAGATGGTTCTTTTAAGATTGACTCAAACGGACAGCTTGTAACATCAAACGGTATGCGTGTTTTGCCAGAAATTATTCTACCAGAAGGTTATGATGTAACTACTTTAAATATTACACAGACTGGTAAAGTAAGTGTAAAAGTTAATGGTGGTAATGATCCTGTTGATGTAGGTCAGCTTGAATTATACAGATTTCCAAACCCTGTAGGTTTACAGGCAGAAGGTGATAATATTTTCAAAGTTACCAATGCCTCTGGAGAAGCTGTAGCAGGTCGTCCAGGTTACGATGGTTTTGGTGATACAAGACATAAATTTCTTGAAATGTCGAATGTATCTGTAGTAAACGAAATGGTTCAAATGATTGTTGCACAGCGTGCATATGAATTTGATTCAAAAGCAATTCAAACTTCAGATAATATGTTAAGTACAGCTGTAAACTTAAAAAGATAGCAGATAAATAACTGGTGGGAAATATGAATGTTGGTTTAATAGGAAATACATATAGTTCAATTACAAACGGAAATGCTGCTTTTCAGTCTGCAAAAACTAATTCAGAAAATGCAAAATTTGCTGATTTATTAAAAACAATGCAGGCTCAGAATGACGGTAGAGGAACTATTGCATCTGATCAGATTGCAGAAGACGGAAGATTAAATGGGGATTATACTTCTGGATATGCTGGAACTTTCGTAAATGAATCAGATAAAAATGCTAAACCTTCAGGTGCTGCAGCTAATCAGGCAAATTCAAATGTTACTTCAAAAACAATCGATAAAACAAGCAAGTTATATGAAAAAGCTATGGAATTAGAAGGCTTTTTTGTTAAGCAGATGTTATCATCTATGCGTAAAACTGTATTAAAATCACAAGATAATGATTTTGCACAGGATATGTACGAAGATATGCTTTATGATGAATATGCTACTGCAATGACAAAAAATGCAGGTTTCGGATTAGCAGATCAGATTTATTTAAGTTTAGTTTAATTTATATTAATTAGTTTATTAGAAATTCCTCTAATATATTTTTTTACATCTTTAAGACCGTTTTACGTTGTAAAACGGTCTTTTTCAATTTATATAAAAATGATATAATAAATTATTATGGAAAAAGAAATACAGTTACCAGATAATTTATCAGGAATACATATACATTTTGTTGGAATAAAAGGTACAGGGATGGCTGCTTTGGTAGAAATTTTCTATCATAATGGAGCTATAATTACAGGTTCAGATGTAGAAGAACGTTTTTATACTGATGAAATCCTTGAAAAATTAGGCTTAAAAGCACTTCCTTTTAGTAAAGATAATATTACAGATGATATTCAATATGTAGTTTATTCATCTGCCTATAAGTTAGATAAAAATCCAGATTTAATAGAAGCAGTAAATAAAAATATTCCATGTTTGTTATATACACAGGCATTAGGAAGTTACAGTTCAAAAGCATATTCATGTGGAATCTGTGGTGTTCATGGTAAAACTTCTACAACAGGATTAGTAGGAACTATTCTAAAAGAACTTGATTTACCGACACAGGTTCTTGCAGGTTCAATTATCAATTCTTTTGGTGGAACCTGTACATATACATCTGATTTAATCAAAAATCAAAATAATAAAGAAGAAAACGTATGTCCAAATTATAAAAAAAATCATAATGTGTTTGTTGCAGAGACATGTGAATATCAGCGCCATTTTATGAGTTTTTATCCTAAAAAAATAATTCTTACATCAGTAGAAAGTGATCATCAGGATTATTATCCAACATATGAAGATATTCGTGATGCATTTGTAGATTATATTTGTAAGTTACCAGAAAATGGTGATTTAATTTATTGTGCTGATGATAATGGTGCTGTAGAAACAGCATTGATTGCCTATAACAAAAGACCTGACTTAAATATGATTCCATATGGTCAAAATGCAGGTGGTGATTTTAAATTAAATTTTGGTAAAGTTGAAAATGAACAGAATAAATTTTCAATCAATTTATTTAATTCAAAAGATGATAAAGAATTCTTTTTAAAAATGCCGGGCAAACATGAAGTTTTAGATGCAACTGCAGCTGTAGCTTTAGTTTGTCAGATTTTAAGATACTTTGGTAAACATCCAGTTGATTATAAAGAAAAGATTTTACAAGGATTAAGTAATTTTAGCGGTGGAAAACGAAGAAGCGAAATTGTAAAACAATTTAAAACTTCTTCTGGAAATGATGTTATTGTTTTAGATGATTATGGTCATCATCCTACTGCAGTAAAAACAACACTTGAAGGTTATAGAGAATTTTATAATAAAAGAAAGATTATCGTAGATTTTATGAGCCATACTTACAGTAGAACTCAGGCTTTATTAAAGGAATTTGCTGAATGTACAGACAGTGCAGATATAATCATTTTGAATAAAATTTATAGTTCTGCAAGAGAAAATGCCAGTGATTTTTCAATAACAGGCAAAACTCTTTATGAAGAAACGTTAAAACATATTGCAAAAGTTCAAAATTGCGTTAAACTAGAAGGAAATACAAAAGCACCAGAAGATATAGTTTATTATTTTGATGAACCTCTTGATGCTGTTGAATTTATAAGGGCTGAAATTAATAAACCTCTACCAGAAAATTATTCTGACGGATATTTATTTGTTACGATGGGTGCAGGAGATAATTGGAAGGTAGGTAAGGAGTTATAACAAATGACTAGCATGACAGGCTATGCATATGAGGAATGGTCTTCCGAAAATGCAGTAGTAAGCGTAGAAATCAAATCTGTAAATTCACGCTTTTTAGATTTATTTATTAATTTGCCACCTTATTTAAATCAATTAGAAAATTATTTTAGAAATAAAATAATTCAAAAAGTAGTACGCGGAAAGGTTGATGTTTTTATAAGGATAAAAGAATTACAATCTGATGCAGAAATTACAGTTGATCAGAAACTTGCAGCAACTTATATGAATGCATTTAAAAAAATTGCACATGCTGCAGGAATTAATTTAAAACCTGAAGTAGTACTGCATGAATTACTATCTCAGCCGGGCGTTTTGAATTCTAATAAATCATATGATATTGAAAAATATAAAGATATGATTACACCTGTTTTTGATAAAGCTTTTAAGAAATTCTGTTCTGACCGTTTAAGAGAAGGTGAGAATATGAAAAAAGATCTTGAAGCAAAACTTTCTAAACTTGAAGAATCTGCAGAATTCTTTCTTGAATGGCAGCCAAAAATGGAAAGTATTTTTAAGGAACAGATTTCTGCTAAATTTAATGAACTTGTCGGTGAACATGCAGATCAGAATAGAATCATGTCAGAAACAGCTTCTATGCTTGTAAAATATACAATCAACGAAGAAATTGTACGATTACACAGTCATATTCAGGCGATGAAAGATGAATTAAAAAATAATCCTACTCCAGGTAAAAAACTTGATTTTATCTGTCAGGAAATGAATCGTGAAATAAATACGATTGGAAGTAAAAATCAATTTGCTGAAGTTGGTGCAGTTGTTGTTGCAGCAAAAGACAGTCTTGAAAATATTCGTGAACAGAGTAAGAATGTTGAATAATTAATGGAAATGAATATGTGTAAAAAAAATGAATTACGAATTGCAATTAGTGGTAAATCAGGATGTGGAAATACTACAGTATCTGGTTTGCTGGCAAAAAAACTTAATGTAAAACTTATAAATTATACTTTCAGACAACTTGCAGAAGAAAAAGGAATGACTTTAAAAGAAGTTATTCAGGCAGCTAAAAATGATGATTCATATGATAAATATGTAGATAAACATCAGGTTGAATTAGCTTTACAAGAATCTTGTGTATTAGGAAGCCGTCTTGCAATCTGGATGTTAAAAGAAGCTGATTTTAAAGTTTATCTTTATGCTTCAGAAGAAACCAGGGCATTAAGAGTTTATAATAGAGAAGGCGGAAATCTTGAAGAAATAAAAGAATTTACTGCAATGAGAGATAAAGAAGATTCTTCTAGATATAAAGAATTTTATAATATAGATAATAATGATTATTCATTTGTAGATTTAATTATAGATACATCAAAGTATCAGCCGGAACAAATTGTAGATTTAATTATTGATAATCTAAAACAGAAAGGTTTGGTTAAATAAAAAAAAGACTGTTTCAAATGAAACAGTCTTTTTTTTTATAAAATTATTTATTAAATTTTACTTGTTGTAAAACCAACCCATTGTTCATTATTTACAATTGGTTTTTCAAATTCATCAATTTTAAAAGGATAGCTTTTTGAAAGAGAACCTGCAATTAATTTTACTTTAGCAGTTCCATCATCATTAATAACAATTTTACATTCTGTATCTTTATCTGCAAATGTATGGAAAACATCTGCCATAGATTTTTTATCAAGTTCAATTGTTAAAAGATTGTTGTTAAGCATATTCTGTCTAAAGTTTTTTGCAAAACCTGAAGCTACTACAACATAAATACCATTTACTTCAAATGCCCATGGTGTATGTTCGTTTTCTGTACCATAACCAAAGTTATCTCTTGTAATAATTACTTTTTTTCCGGCAACATCTGTTTTTGAATTAAAACCTTCTATCTTTAGATTTTCAAAAAGATAAGGCTGCATTGCTTTTTTATCATTTTCTGAAAGATATTCTGCTGGAATTATTTCGTCAGTATTAATTTCTGAACGATCCAAAAACAGTACTGTACCGCCAAACTGTTTCATTTTATTCTCCTAAGAAAATTAACGTTTTAAAACGTATTTAATATTTTTTGATATTACTATCTATAAAAGTATAACATTTAAATAATGAAATGTGTAACATTTTTTAAAAAATTTTACATTAAATAAGAAAATTCCCTAATATTTTTTATTTTAAAAAATGATATTATTAGTTAAACGATTAATATAAATACAGGAGTTTTTTATGTTATCAGTAAAGGATAATGCCTTGATTTTTAAAAAGGGTAATGAAACTTTGAAAATTGAATCATGGGGAAAAAATTCATTAAGAATTCGTTCAACATATGAAAATGAAATTCTAAATAATGACTGGGGTTTAACAGAAAAAGTTAAATTTTATAAACCTGAAATTGATATTCAAAATGATTGTGGAATAATAACAAATGGTAAAATCAAAGCCATAATCAATAATAATGGAATTTTATCATTTTATAAGGATAATAAATTAATTTTACATGAATATTTTAGAAGTTATGATCCTTCTGTGACTAAAGAAAGCTGTTGTTTAAAAATAATTAATCGTGAATTTAAGGGGATTGTCGGTGGAGATTATAAAGTTACAGTCCGTTTTAATCCAAATGATGAAGAAAAAATATTTGGTATGGGACAATATCAAATGCCTTATCTTGATTTAAAAGGATGCAGACTTGAACTTTCACAAAGAAATAGTCAGATTTCTATTCCTTTTGCTGTTTCAAATTTAGGATATGGTTTTTTGTGGAATAATCCTGCTGTTGGATACGTTGATTTTGCAAAAAATATTACTGAATGGAAAGCAGAATCTACAAAGCAGATAGATTATTGGATAACCGCAGAAGATACTCCATCACAAATTGTAAAAAATTATACTGCTGTTACAGGAAGAGTAAGTGTTATGCCTAAAGATTATTTAGGATTCTGGCAATGTAAACTCAGATATAGAACACAGCAGGAAGTATTAGATGTTGCAAGAAAATATAAAGAATTGGGTATTCATCTTGATGTTATTGTCATAGATTTCTTTCACTGGCCTAGACAGGGGGACTGGTCATTTGATAAAGAATATTGGCCTGATCCAAAAGCAATGTGTGATGAATTACACGCCATGGGAACAAAGGTTATGGTTTCTGTATGGCCAAGTGTAGATAAAAAATGTTCTCATTTTTATGAAATGCAGGAAAAAGGTTATTTAGTCAGAACTGAAATGGGTTCTAATCAGACTTATGATTTTAATGGAGACTGTCTTACTTTTGATGCTACAAATCCTGAAGCCAGAGAATATTTATGGGAAATCTGTAAGAAAAATTATATGGACTTTGGAATTGATATGTTCTGGCTCGATAATGCTGAACCTGATTATAATGTTTATGACTATGGTAATTACAGATATTATCTTGGAACTGCATTATCATGTTCAAATATATATCCAAAATTTTATAGTCAGGCATTTTATGATGGAATGAAAAAATGTGGACTTAAAGTTTTTGTAAATCTTGAAAGATGTGCATGGGTTGGATCACAAAAATATAATCAGGTTTTATGGAATGGTGATGTTCAATCAACATGGGCTTGTTTAGAAGATTCTGTTTATCAGGGCTTAAATATGGGATTAGCAGGTATTCCTTGGTGGACTACTGATATAGGTGGATTTATGACAGATGATGTTAATGATCCAGACTTTAGACAGCTATTAATCAGATGGTATCAGTTCGCTGTTTATTCAGCTGTATTACGTATGCATGGTGACAGAGGACCTTATAACATTCCGCCATTAGATACTCGTGACTGGGGTGGCGGATACCTTCATACAGGTCAGCCCAACGAGCTTTGGAGCTATGGTGAAGATAACTATAAGATCATGAAAAAATACTATGATATTCGTATTGATATGCATGATTACATTAAGAAATTATATGAAGAAGCTCATACTAATGGTTCGCCATTGATTCGTACCATGTTCTATGAATTCCCTAATGATGCTAAGTGCTGGGAATTAACAGATCAGTATATGTTTGGTGATAAATACCTGGTAGCTCCAATTCTTCATCTTAATGAATTCGTAAG
>CALAUH010000195.1 GCA_937892225.1 uncultured Treponema sp. | reverse complement strand
CAAAAAGCAGAAGAAGCAATAAACAAATTTTCTACATATTTAAGAACAAAATTCAAATCTACAGAAAAAACACAATTTATTCCTTTTTCAGATGAAATAAAACATATAGAAAATTATATCTGGCTTGAAAAACTTAGATTCAATGACAGATTAAAAATTAAATATGAATTAGAAACAGAAGATTTTATTATACCAATGTGTACAATTCAACCGATTGTTGAAAATTCTGTAAAACATGGAATCTGTAAGAAAAAAGAAGGCGGTATAATCACAATAAAAACAACAGAAAATGATGATAATATTATTATTCAGGTAATAGATGACGGAATTGGATTTGATAAAGATAATATTATAAAAGAACACGGATTATGGAATTTACAGAATGTTTTTGAACAAAAATGTAATGCCAGATTTGAAATAAACAGTATTATTGGAATTGGTTCAACAATCACTATAATTTTACCAAAGAAGGCCTAATATGAATGTTATTGTAATTGATGATGAAATTTTATTACTTAATCACCTTGTAAAACTTCTTAAAGAATTATTACCTGAAGCAAATATTATAGGTTTTGAAAATTGTAATGAACTTTTAGAATATTCTAATGATAATTTTATTGATATTGCATTTTTAGATATTCAGATGATGCAAATGTCAGGACTTGAATTAGCTAAAAAACTTACAGAAATATATCCAAAAATAAATATTATTTTTACAACAGGATTTGATAATTATGCCGTAGAAGCTTTTAATATTTTTGCATCCGGATATTTATTAAAACCTATTACAAAAGATGATATTAAAACAAGTTTAAAAAATCTAAGATATCCGATAATACAAAAAACGAAAGTAAAACTTCAATGTTTTGGAAATTTTGAAATATTCGTAAATACAAAACCTTTAGAATTCACTTTTACTAAAACAAAAGAACTTCTTGCTTATCTTGTATATAAACAAGGAGCATTGTGCAGCAATGAAGAAATAATTGCAGTTCTCTGGGATGATGATAAAGAACATCTTTCTTACTATAAACAGTTAAGACAAGATTTAATAAAAACACTTATAAAATCAAATTGTGAAAATATTATTATTCGTCAAAGAGGAAAAATCGCAATTTATAAAGATATTGTAGAGTGTGATTATTACGATTATTTAAACGGAAAACCAGCTCAAATAAAAGAATTTATGAATCAATATAGCTGGGGAGAAGAAGTTTCAGCACTTTTACAGAATGCTTAATTAATCTTCAACTTTTAAAACTTCCCTTCTATACTTTGTACCGATTTCTGTTAATTTAAATTTCTGAATTTTTCCACTTCCAGTCATCGGAAATTCTTCCATAAACATAATTAATTGTGGCCATTTAAATTTAGCAAGTTTACCGCGACAATATTCAATAACATCCTGATCTGTCAATGTTTTACCTGGATGTAAAATAATAAATGCACCAGTAATTTCACCATAACGTGTACTTTTTACAGCTGCAACCTGAATATCTTTAATTTCTGGAATCTGAATTAAAAATTCTTCTATTTCACGAGGATAGATATTTTCTCCACCTCTAATAATCATATCTTTAATACGACCGGTAATTCTATAGTTTCCGTCAGGATCTTTTATACCTAAATCTCCAGAATGTAAGAATCCGTTTTCATCAATGATTTCTGCAGTTGCTTCAGGCATTTTATAATATCCTTTCATAATATTATAACCTTTACAACACATTTCTCCCTGAACCCCAACAGGACATTCTTTATTAGTTTCCGGATCTAAAACTTTTACTTCAATATCAGGCAATTCATGACCGACAGTTTCTGCTCTAACTCTTACACTATCATTCCATCGGCTCTGTGTCATTCCAGGACTTGTTTCAGTAAGACCATAAACAGAAGTAATTTCCTTCATGTTCATTTTATCCATTACTGTTTTCATAAGTTCGACTGGAACTCCCGCACCTGCCATAATACCTGTACGAAGAGATTTTAAATCAAACATACTGAACATAGGATGATTTAATTCTGCAATATACATTGTTGGTACACCATAAAGTGATGTACATTTTTCTTTTTGAATACTTGCCAAAACTACTAAAGGATCAAAACTTTCCAGCAAAACATGAGTTGCACCATGAGACAAAATTGCCATTACGCCAAGTACAATTCCAAAACAGTGAAATAACGGAACAGGAAGACAAACACGTTCTTTATCTGTATAACGCATACATTCACCAATACTAAAACCATTATTTATAATATTACGGCTTGTAAGCATTACACCTTTTGGAAAACCTGTAGTTCCAGAAGTATACTGCATATTTACAACATCATCTGAAGTAACAGCAGCTTCAATATCATGAATGATTTCTATATCAACATGCTGACCTAATAAAAGAAGTTCTGGAGTTGAATATAATCCTCTGAATTTTTCAGGTCCCATAAAAACTATATTTTTTAAACATGGGAATTTTTTAGATTTTAAACATCCTCTTTCATATTCATCTAATTCTGGAACAAGTTCTTTAATCATCTGAACATAATTTGAATCTTTAATACCATCGGTAAGACAAAGAGTTGTTAAAGCAGATTGTTTAATAAGATATTCTAATTCATGAAGTTTATAACTAGTATTAACAGTAACAGCAACTGCACCAAGTCTTGCACAGGCAAACATATATGTAAGCCAGTCTGGAACATTGGTTGCCCATATACCAACATTATCACCTTTTCTTACACCAATAGAATATAAACCACAAGCCATGTCATCAACACGTTTGTTAAATTGTGCATAAGAAAAACGCAAGTCTCTATCAGCATAAATCATAAATTCCTGTTCAGGATTTTCTTTTGTTTTTTCTCTTAATAATTGTGATAATGTAAGTTCAATCATATCTAAAATATAATGTAAAAAGTGTATATTTTCAATTGATTTTAACAAATATTAAAGAAATTAAATATTTATTAAAATCATTTTTTATTTTCTTTTAAGAAGTTTTTATATTCTTCCATGTCCAGTTTTACAAGTTTTAAACATAAACTTAAAATACCAGCATCATCTAAATAACCTGCTAAAGGAATAAAATCTGGAATAATATCTAGAGGAGATAAAACATACAATAAACAAGCAATAATTACAATAATAGTTCCAACAGGTGCTTTAGTATATTTTCTAGTTACAAAGTCTTTAATCATACTAAAAAAGATTCTTACTTCATCAAGAAAGTTCCTTAAATAGTGATTAGAAACTTTATTCATAATTATATTTTCGCTCTTCAAAACTTTTGAAATATCTTTTTTATCAAGTTTTTTATCTTTAAAAGATTCAAATTTTTTATTTACTTTTTCAGTCTGTTCTTGAGTAAGTTTCTTTTTTTTTCCAAACATATTCAACCTCTCTATAATCAGTTATTTTGGATTAATTCAATTGCTTCTTTTATTCTTAAACCTTTATCTTTAGTTTTAGTTACCCAGTTTATTTTTACACCTTTTTTTTCCATCATTCTAAACCAGGTTTCCTGTCTTTTTGCAAACTGTCTGATTGCAATAAATAATTTTTCGAATAATTCTTCTTTAGAATTTATTTTTTTCTGTAAAAACTGTGCACAAAATCTATATTCCAGTCCTAACTTTTCAAGTCTTTCCCAGCTTATACCACTATTATGAATTGTTTCAACTTCTTCGATCATACCATTATCTAATCTTTCTTTTAATCTGATACTGATATTTTCCCATAATTCACATCTTTCTAAAGTTGTACCAATTATTAACGGACGAATATCAGGTCGTTCTATGGAAGTTGTATCATAACCAGCCTTTTTTGCTTCAATAATTTCTAGTGCTTTAATAACCCTGTCTTTTTCCAGTAAATCATTTTTAGTATGTAAATCTGGCTGTAATTCAATCAAACGTTTTGCAAGTTCTTCTAAATCAGTTTCTTCTAATTTCTTATGTAATTCAGGATTTTCCGGTAAATTTACCAGCTGATAATTTCTTACAATTGCGTCAAGATACATACCTGTTCCGCCAACAATAACAGGCAGCTTATTACGAGATTTAATATCTTTGAATGCCTTATAAAAATCCTGCTGATAATTATAAACAGTATATTCTTCTGGTAAATCTATAATATCAATAAGATGATATGGAATTGATTTTCCATTGAATACATAATCTTCTAAATCTTTGCCGGAACCTATATCAAGATGCCTGTATGTCTGTCGAGAATCTGCTGAAATAATTTCACCATCAAAAAAGTCTGCAATTGCAACACCAATTGAAGTTTTACCAACTGCAGTCGGTCCTAAGACTATTACACAATTAAAGTTCTTCATTAATTTATTTTACAAATAATGCATTTTAAATATTCAGATTTTGGATATCCCAAAAGAACTGGATGATCAGGACCAGCGCCTCTTTTTTCCAAAATCTGGACTTTTTTATGACTGTCTATTGCTGCATGTTTTATCATATCAATAAACATATTAGTTTCCATAAAATAAGAGCACGAACAGGTGATTAAAATTCCTCCCTCATTTAATAATCGCATTGCCCTTAAATTAATTTCTTTATATCCACCATAAGCTTTTTCAATCATTTTAGCAGATTTTGTAAAAGCTGGAGGATCAAGGATGATAATATCAAATTTTTCATTTTCTGATTCATATTTTTTTAATAAATCAAAAACATCTGCACAAACTGCATTCATTTTATTTTCAGCATGATTTAATTTAATATTATAATTTACCATTTCTACAGCTTCAGGAGAAATATCCACAGAAGTGACTTTATCGGCACCATATTTTACAGCATTAAGACCAAAAGCACCTGTATGTGTAAATGTATCTAAAACTTTTTTACCTTTACAGAATTTTTCAAGAGCTGCACGATTAAATTTCTGATCCAGAAAATAGCCTGTTTTTTGACCATTAACAATATCTACACCAAGTTTAATACCATTTTCTGTAATAATTATTTTATCTTCATTAAGATAATATTTTGATTTCTTATCTGAAAAGTCAAAATCAGAGGATTCTAAATTAATCCATCCTGCAACTATCGGTAAACCTTCTTTCTCTCTTACAGAAGCATCATTTCTTTCATATATAAAATCAGGCTTACATATTTCTTTCAGTGATGATAAAATTTCTGTTTTAAAAATATCAGAACTCATAGCTAAAAATTGAACTACAAGAATAACACGATTTTTATCATCACAAAAACGTTCACAAATAAAGCCTGGAATTAAATCAGCTTCTGCAAAAATTAATCTGTAAGAATCAGTATTAGAATAATAAATCTGTCTTAAATTATATGCATTTTGAATTTTATTAAACCAGAATTGTTTAGTATCCTTTAATAGCTGGTCTGCATGATCATTTGAAACAATGCGAACAGTAATTTTAGAATTTTTATTAATGATACCACAACCTAAAAATCCACCGGCTTTAGTATATACTTCAACAACTGTTCCATTAGCAACAGAACATTCAGTTAGATTTTGTGTTTTCCACTCAGATTTATCATCATTTCTATATTTAAGATGTGAAATTTCATTATCAAAAACCCAAGGAAATCCCTGTTGAACTTCCTTTTCTTCATTTTTATTTAAAAATACTCTTGGAAAATTATTTGAACTCATAAATATATTTTACTGAATTTTAAGATAGATATAAAGAGAATTTTAGAAGTATTTTTTCCAATTTTTATATAAATCTTTTGCAGTGGTAAATTGAACGGCGTTGATTCCAAGTTTTCTTGCACCTTCAATATTCTTTTCAATATCATCAGTAAAAAAAGTATTTTCCGGAGTTGATTTTTCTGCATACATAATTAATTCAAAAAAATCGCTGTCTGGTTTAGCAGCTCCAATTTTATTAGAAGCATATGTTTGGTCAAAAAAAGAATAATCGCCTCTTTCCAGATGATTTTGCCAGTGAGGTTCAATCGTATTAGTTCCACAAACAACTCTATGTTTTTTACGAAGTTTTTTAATTATTTTTACAGTTTCAAGATTTAACTCCGGATGAAAAGACAATCTGAATAAATCATTTGTAACTTGAGGTATATCTGTATTTTTTATTCTTTCATTAAAAATTGACCAGAATTCAATTATAGAAATTTTTCCAATATCCAAAGCGTGTTTTATATCAAAATTATCTTTTCTACAAATATTTAAAAAATCATCCTGTGAAATTTTTAATTTATCTGAAATCTGTTCAAAAGTTGAGGTATTTGTTACAACTCCACCCATATCAAAAATAAACAGCATTCTATTTTTCTCCATAAAGTGCTGTATATTTTAATACATTTGAAACAGTTTCTCCATCAATCTGTAATGCTACAGGTTTATTATATTCAACAGTGATTTTATGACCAACTTTGATATCAATAATTTTAAGAGTAATATGTTTTCCTGTAAAAATTTTAGGAAAATTCATTAATACTTTTAATGCAGATGGACAATGCAAAACTACACAGGATAAAGTTTTTTCTTTATTTAATCTGTCTTGATTTGGTGCAATCATCATACCGCCACCATAAAATCTTCCAATCATAGCAGGAGCAAGCCAGACTTTTTTATAAAAATATTCTTTACCGTCTACAACTACTTTCGCATTAACAGGTTTATATCCACCAAAAATACCTTTAATTGCGATTTTTGTATAATTCACAGGCTTATCTTTCTTTTTAGCCCTGATTTTGTCGCCTTCTTCACAACAATAACCGTCAATTCCAAAACCAATACCATTAACGAAATAACTTTTAATATCATTTACGTATACGATTGGTAAAGATTCGATAAATTCATTTAAAGGAATTAAATTATTTTCTACAGGTACATAATTTTTTATATCATTTAAAAAATCATTTCCGCTTCCACAAGGATATAAAAAGATTTTTTGAGTAAGATGCAATTCATAAATATCATTAACAAAACGATTTAAAGTACCGTCTCCACCTGCAATAATAATTTCATCGTCTTCTTTTAAATCTTTACAAATTTGTTTTGCACTTTCTATTTCCGTAATATTGATAAAGGAAATATCACGACGATTAATAATTTCCTTAATTTTTTCCTGAATGTTTTTACTGTTACCATTATTTGCCAGAGGATTAAAAAAAGTATAAATCATAATTTCTGTCCTACATATTATTTAAATGATTTAGCATCATTTCATGAATTTCTGAACTCATATCGATGGTATTTGTTTTTAAAATATCTTCTTTTGTATAAACTTTTATAATATCAAAATTTACAACCGTTTTCTTAAAAGGAAAATTCTTATGAACTTTTTCAGTTCCATTTAAAGTACAGACAACAACAGGACATAAAGAACTTTCTGCAATCTTTAAACAGCCAGGTTTAAAATCAAGAAGTTTACCAGTCTTAGATCGTGTACCTTCTGGGAAAACAGATATAGAAGTAACATCGTTTTTAACAAAATCAATTGCTTTCATAATAGTAATAAGAGCCTTTCTTACATCTTCTCTATCAATTGATAAATAAAGATTTCTAATCATATATCTGTTTGCGATAGGTAATTTGAAATTTTCTGGTTTTGAAATTACAGCAAGAGATTCATTTTTTAAAGCAGCAGTCTGTACAAAAACATCAAAAGCAGAACGATGATTACAAACTAATAAAAATTTTGTACCAAACGGAATATTTTCAAATCCAGAAGTTTTAATCTTTATTCTACAAAAAGCATTAAGATATTTGTACCAGTTAACATATTGTCTATGATAAAATTTCGAAATTGATTTATATTCTTTTTTAGGATTAATTGTTAAAGCAATAATAATAAAATAAATCCAGATTAATAAACAAATTAAAATATAAATCAGAATAAAACTAATTAAAAAAACTCCTATTGTTTTTAAAACTAAAATTGTATTAAAAGAATTTTTAATAAAAAATAAAAATCCGTTAGTAATTGCAGCGAAAAAAGCTAATAAAAAATTAAGGATACATAAAAACATATTATAATTATACCATAAGTTTTAGAAAAAAAATATATATAATAAAAATGTATTTTTAGAAAAACTCTGTTATAATTAATTTATGAAAATAAAAAACTTCATTATATTAATCATTTTTTTATTAATTCAGACAAAACTTTTTTCTCAACAAAATGATGATAAAATCATTTTAAAAGCATCAGAAAGTAAAGCAACAACAGAATACAAACCAAACAATAATGGAGTTTACCCTGTAATTTTAGAAATAAACATAAATGATACATCAAATATAAAAATACTGGAAATTTATAAAGATGATAAAAAAATCAATACAATATCAAATATCAATCAAAAAAAAATAATTTATGCAGATAAAGATGAAAATTCAATTGCAGGAATAAAATATACATATCAGATTTTAGCAAAAGATATTAATAATAAAACAATATACAGTTCAAAAAAAGTTTCAGGATGGGGAGCATTAACACATGAACGTTTCTATGTATATTTTAATCAGACAATTCAAAAAGCATACAAACGACTTACATTAATGAATAAAAAAAATAATTTACAGAAATTAGGAAAAGAAGAAATCAAAGGATTAACATCCGGAACATTATTATATCAGACAAATGTAAAAGGATTCAGTGGAATTGTAACATTAAAATTTACAGATTTTTCAGATTCAGATTTACTTAAATTAAACGGTTCAATCATAACCAATGCAAATATGAATTCAAACGGAACAATGACTGGAACTATAAATGTAAGCGGAATGTATAACGGAAAAGTTTATTTTGATAAAGCAATAATCTTAAAAGGAAAAGCCGGAGATGGATTTTATGGAGTTGAACCAGAAGGTTTTCCTTATAAAGATATTTCTTACCAATGGATTTATAAAGAAGTAGATGATTAAAATCCTTTTTCTCTTAAATCACTAACCAAATTAACAAAAAATTCCTGAACATCAAAACCGTCAAAATTTTCACGATTTAAATCTATCATATCTCCATGAGAAATTCCGCGTTTACCATAAGTTGTAACAAACTGAAATTTTTCTCCCCATGAACAAGAATTTTCGCCGACAAGACCATCATTATCACCATCAAATTCATTTACAAGATAAAAAGAAAAATTCAAAGGAAATCTTCCACCAGTCGGTAAATTCAATTTAGAACCAACACTCTGATAATAAACTTTTTTAGAATCTAAAACTTCTTCATTAAACTTACGACAAAATTCAGCAGTAAGATTTTTAACAGCCGGTAAAAAATCAGGTGATTTATCTCCAAGATTAAGCAATATTTTATTATAAGCTTTTGCAATCATATTCTGCTTTTTTTCAGGAACTTTATTTAATAAATATTCAGCAAATTCACATCCTCTGTGAGGAGTATTAATAGTAGTCAAACTTGCAATATAATCATCCATTCCTAATTTTGAAATAGCATAACGAGAATCCAATCCACCTTTTGAATGTGCAATAATATTTACTTTTTCAGCACCAGTTTCTTTTAGAATCTCATTAATTCTATTTTTAATCTGTTCAGCAGCATCAACAACAGAGTTTGCCGACTCATGATTACCATAATAAATTTCAGCACCATTTTTAATCAATTCACCAGGAATTCTGCCCCAGTAATTAAAATTAGGAAAATCTCTAAAGAAAATACCATGAACCATTAAAATAGGATATTTAGTTTTACAGATTTTTTTATCTTTTCGCTTTTCATCAACAATTAAACGATTATTTTCAATAGCAACCTCATTATCTACAATCAAAAGCATTCTACTTAAAACAATTAAATGAATGAGCGGAATCATACCACAAATAGTAGCAATAAGTCTCATTTTAATTCCAAGCTGATTAGAATTAATCAAAATACGAATCATGCCATTCCAAAAAATAATAGATTCAACAATAACAATCAAAATACAATTTTTAAAGAGCAAAGTATTTATAAACTCATGAAAACTAAAACTTGGAATATATTTAATAATTGCAAATAAAAAAATTATGATAGAAATTGAAGTCGTACCAAGAAATAATTTTAATAAAATATTACCATCAGCAGCCAATCTTAATTTTTTTGATTTTAATTCTTTTGTATATGGTGATGGAATTAAATTTAATAATAAGAAAAGAATACAAAAAATAGAAAAAATAAATAATTTAACATGATTATTATCATAAAAATTAAAAATATATAAAAAGTTTGAAAAAACAGTAATAAATAATATTTCTAAAAAAAACAAAATCTGTTTTTTAAACATTAAAAAATATTTGTGTCGTAACATAATACTCTCCAAAAAAGAAATATATTATAAATATAATATTTTTATCTTCTTTTTCCAATAAACAGATATTAAATTTTTTGTAAGTATTTTCTTATATATATAAATTTTTCTTGTATAAAAATAAACCACTCGCAGCATCGGTTATGACATTGTTTTATCACGTGCGAAGCACCGTGATACTAACAACCGCGAACTTTTAAAATCTCTATGGGTTATACCGCGCGCAACGTCGGTTATGAATCTATTTTATCAAGTGCGAAGCAACGTGATATTAAAAAACGCGAACTTTTAAAATCTCTATGGGTTATACCGCGCGTAGCGTCGGTTATGAATCTGGTTTATCACGTGCGAAGCACCGTGATACTAACAACCGCGAACTTTTAAAATCTCTA
>CALAUH010000194.1 GCA_937892225.1 uncultured Treponema sp. | reverse complement strand
GAAGAAGGAATTGTTTCTGGTGGTGGAATGGCTTTGATTGACGCTGCAAAAGCTTTGGCAGAAATCCCAGCTGATTTGACAGAAGATGAAAAAGTTGGATTCAAGATTGTTCGCCGTGCTTTGGAAGAACCAATCCGCCAGATTGCAGAAAACGCAGGTTTGGATGGTGCAGTAATTGCAGAACGTGCTAAAAACGAAAAGAAAGGAATTGGTTTCAACGCTCGCACAAACGAATGGGTAAACATGCTCGAAGCAGGTATTATTGACCCAGCAAAAGTTACATGTTCAGCATTGAAAAACGCCGCATCTGTTGCAGGAACATTGCTCACAACAGAATGCGCAATTACAGATATTCCAACACCTCCAGCTCCAGTAGCACCTGCCGCTGATCCAGGTATGATGTATTAGTTTTTACGCAAGCAAAAACTAAAGACGTGTTAATTATAAAAAGAGGATAAGAAAAGTGATTTTCTTATCCTCTTTTTATATATCAGATATAAAATATATCTTCTTTTATTGTAAAATAAATAAAACTTTCAAAAAATCATTTTTCGTGGTATCATATTTAGTATTATATTTGGGAGAAATATGGTGAATAAAAAATTGTTTTTGTGCGGAACTTTCTTTTTATGTATGTTCTTCGCAGCTTGTTCTAAAAATCCAGATAAAATTAAAGATGGTTTTGTATTAATTCAAGGCAGCACTTATACTATGGGTAGTGATGAAATCAGAGTGCCATGGCAGTATTATGGACATCCGGCTCATAATACAGAAGTAGGTAATTTTTATATTTGCAGCCAGGAAGTTACACAAAAAGAATTTGAAGAAATAATGGGATATAATCCAAGTTATTTCCAGGGACAGGAAAAAGGCAGAATTGTTGAAGATGGTGAAGATCAGTCTTTGCGTCCTGTTGAAAAAATAACATGGTATGAAGCAATTGTTTTCTGTAATAGATTAAGTCAGAAAATGGAATTAAGTCCTGTTTATTATATGGAAATTGACGGTAAAAAAACTGCAGATGTTGATTTATGGGGAAAGATTCCAGAAGATTTTGATGAAAAATGGAATAATATTACTCGTGATAAAAAAGCAGTTGGTTATCGTTTACCGACAGAAGTTGAATGGGAATATGCAGCCCGTGGTGGTGAAAAAACTGAATTTACAGCTCCAGGTTTTAATATTAATGGTGATGATGTTGATTCTTTCTGCTGGAATGATTTTAATTCAAAATTGAAATCACATCAGACAAAATTACTTTCTCCAAATACATTTGGTCTATATGATATGGCAGGAAATGTCTGGGAATTCTGCTGGGATTGGTTTGATGAAGAATATTATTTAACTGAAGAAGCAACTCAAAAAAATCCAGAAGGACCTTCGTCTGCAGATTATAAAGTTGTTAGAGGAGGAGCCTGGGATGATGAAGCAGAAGCTCTTTCTTATGTAACACGTGGTTCTACATCACCTCATTTGCCAAGCAGAAGGATTGGTTTTAGACTTGCAAGAAATGCGAAAAATAAGAAAAAATGAAATCAGTTGTAATTTTTAATAATCCTTTTGTTCTAGTTTTTTTAATTGGTTCTCTTGTCAGTTTTTTAATTAATCAGTTTTTAGAATTCATCGATTTTAAAGCTAGAAAAAAGAATGGTGGTTCTTTACCGGATGAATTAAAAAATATTCCTCTTGCTGTTCAGACTTTTGATACAGAAAAACTTGCAAAGATAAGTGAATATGAAAATGCAAAATATTATGCGTGGATTCCTTTTTCAATCTGTAATTTTATTCTTACTATTCTGCTTGTAGTTTTTGGTTTTTATCCATGGATTTTTAATGTAATTTGCAGCTGGACAAATTTTTCTTTTAATATTGCAGAACTTTCAGTTGGTAAAAGTTTTATCTGTTTTTTCTTATTTACTGTTTTATCTTCAATCCCTCTGGAAATTCTTTCAATTCCTTTTTCACTTTACAATGAATTTGTACTTGAAAAACGATTTGATTTTAGTAAGATGACTTTTAAACTCTGGATTGCAGATCAGATTAAAGAATTGATTTTATCACTTATTTTAACTGCACTTCTTGTTATAGCGGCTGCTTTCTTTTTTGTAAAATGTACTACTTCATGGTGGTTTATTTTAGCAGTTTTGTTAATTTCGTTTACTTTTATTATGCAGGTTGTTTATCCTAAATTTATTGCACCTTTGTTCAATAAATTTAAACCTTTGGAAAACGGTGAATTAAAAGATAAAATCACTGAGTTATTAAACAAAACTGGTTTTAAGAATGACGGACTTTTTGTAATGGATGCATCTAAAAGAAGCGGTCATTCAAATGCATATTTTACAGGTTTTGGTAAATCAAAGAGAATAGTATTATACGATACTTTGATTAATTCAATGACTACCGATGAACTTGCAGCGGTTCTTGGTCATGAACTGGGACATTTTAAATTAAAGCATATTGCTAAGCGTCTTCTTTTTACAATACCGCTTGAATTTGTATTATTTTTTGTCCTTTATAAGTTGGTTCAAATTCCGTCTATATATTCAGGATTTGGTTTTTCAATTCCAGAAGCATCTATTTCTACGGTACAGTTTATTGGGTTATTTTTAGCTGTAAATATTTATTCTAGCATTTCAGAAATTATTTCTCCTGTTGCAAATATTTTTTCAAGAAAAGATGAATATGCGGCAGATAAATATTCAAGTGAATTATGCGGAACTTCAGATTATCTGATTTCTGGTTTAATAAAATTAAATAGTGAAAATTTAAAAGAATTGATTCCACCAAAGATTTATGTTTTTTGGAATTATTCTCATCCTACTTTGACTGAGAGAATTTCTGCCTTGCTAAAATCTGCAGATTTCAAGGATTAAATTGTGATTACATTAAAAGAACTTGCCGCTAAATGTGGAGTATCAATTGCAACTGTTTCTAATATCTTAAATGGAAAAGCGAATGTTTCTGAAAAAACAAAAGAACGTATTTTAAAGATTGTAAAAGAAACTGGTTATCGTCCGAATTATATGGCACGCGGTTTAAGGGCAATTAAAACTAAAACAATAGGTCTTCTTGTTGATGATATCAGTGCTTTTAGTACACCGTCGATTATTGAAGGAATAATGCGTTATTGTGAAGAAAATGATTATCGCGTTATTCTGGAAAATTTAAGAATCTATACAAAGTTTAAAGGTGATCAGACTTTAAAAGATGAATTTATAAATACAGTGCATTCTGCAATTCAGGAAATGCTTGCAATTAAAGTCGATGGAATCATTTATGTTGCTGCACATTCACGTATTGTTTCTTATTTACCTGAAAATCTGCCAGTTCCTCTTGTAGTTTCTTATGCATTAAGTTCAAAGAAAGATTATGTTTCTGTAACTATTGCTGATGAAGATGCTGCTTACAAAATGACGAATTTCTTGATTCAAAAAGGATATAAAAAAATCGCAGTAATTTCAGGAAACAGCGGAAATATTCATGAAGAAAATCGTATTAAAGGATATAAAAAAGCTCTTGAAGAAAATTCTCTTGAATATAAAGAAAAATTTATTATCCCTGGAAACTGGGATAGAGAAAGCGGTTATGAAGCAGCAACTCAGTTGCCTTTTAATGAAGTAGATGCAGTTTTCTGTTTTAATGATGCTATGGCTGCCGGTGTTTATGATTTTCTAAAAGAAATGGGAAAAGTTCCTGGAAAAGATATAGGTGTAGTTGGTTTTGATAATCGTGAAATATCTGCTTATATTGATCCACCTTTAACAACAATGGAAATTCCCCTTGATGAAATTGGACGAATCTCTGCAGAAAGTATCGTTAAAAAATTAAACGGCATAGAAGAAACTTCAGAAGAAATCTCTGTGCCATGCCGTTTAATTATAAGAAAATCTATTTTCTAGAAAATTTTCTTAAATTTGATTGTTGTTGTATAGTCCCAATCCTGCCAGTCTGGATTAATTACCATTTCGAGATCAGCACTTAATGTAATAGGTTTAATGAATTTATAAGCTCTTTCTGTATCTGGATAGTAGAAAGAATAAGTTAAACCTTTTGTAGTAGCTTCCAATTTGAAGTTCTGCATCTTATCTTTTTTGAAATAAATGATGTGATTTCCTGTTTTAGCATCTTTAAGTTCAATTGAACCATCAACACTGAAAACCCATTCAGCATCGTAGTTTTCATCAATCCAAGATCCCTGTGGGAAATCTTCTGCGAATGCTCCTGCAACTAAAGCAGCTGCAACAAAGAGTACTGCGATTAATTTTTTCATAAAAAACTCCTTAATATGAAATTACTTGTATATTAGCATATTAAAAAAAAAGAATAAATAGATAAATTATAGACATCACATAAAATGTATTGTAAAATAGGTGCTATGAAAAAGATTTTATGTATAATTTTTGTGTTTGGGTTAATAACAGGTTTATTTGCCCAGAATGCAGACGTCGTTACAGAAATATTGGAATCTGAGAAAGTTTATTTTGGACAAATTTCCTATTTAACTGCAGTGCGACAGAAGTTGGTGGATGATAAAGCTACTTATCAACAGGCTTTAGATGCGTTAAAGGCTAAAGGTCAGGTAAAACCTTATGTAACTATAGACCAGGCTGTTACATATGCAGAAATCTGTTCTTTATATTTGAAGATTTGGCCTAATGCAAAAGGTGGATTTATGTATCGTTTAACAAATGGTGCACCACGTTATGCTTTTATTTATTTGACAGAAGAAGGATTAATAGATAGTCATATAGAACCTTCAGATAATATTTCAGGTCAGGCAGCTTTGAATCTTTTAACTGACTGTATGGATTTATACGGTACAGATGAAGAATGTATGACTATGAATATTGAAAAAGAAAAGAAAAAGAAAGAAAAGAAGCAGAAACAAAAAAAAGAAAAGGTTAAAGAAATAACTGGAAATTCAGAAGAACCAAAAGAAACAGTAGAAGTTTTAGAAACTGTAGCTGAAGTATCTAAAGATACAAAAGTTGTTTCTGAAGAATCAAATGCAGGAGAAGAGTAAAATGAAAAGAATTATATTATCATTTTGTGTTTTATTGTCTTTAGTTTGTACTCCTCTTTTTTCTTTAGAATGGGGTGGGGTATTTACAAATAACAGTTCTGTAAACACTGGCGATTTAAAACAATATGGTGTTGATCAGTCTGATTCTTTGTTCTTATGGTTAAGTTGTCCTGTAACAAAAGACAACAGAATTTCATTTATCGTAGAAAGTATGTATAGATTTAATTATTTGTTAACATCTGATAAATCTTTAGTATTGAACGATATTGATATAGATTTGTGTAAACTTCAAGGAGATTATATTCTTGGACCAGGTTTATTATCATTTTCTGCCGGACGTTTCTATGTTCATGATTTAACCAGTGTTTTACTTGCTCAGTTAATAGATGGTGGTGAAGTATCTTATGATATGGACTGGTTCGTAGCAGATTTTGTATGTGCATATACAGGTTTATTGAATTGTATTTCAGTTAAAATGTTAAATGAAGATGGTATAAGTGCACCAAGAACAAATAATATTTATTCATTAAACTTTCCATATTTAATATTAAAACTTAATCTTGGTTTTCCGATTATTTTTGGAAATCAGAGTGTAGCAGTAGAAGGTCTTGCATTATATGATTTTAGTAATGCTAAGAAAAATCGCTATTATGCAGATGTAGCTTTATCTGGACCAATTACAAATAAGTTCTTCTATAAGGTTGCTTCTTCTTTTGGTACATTTGATTTTGATAAAGTAATGAATTATACATCAGTTGATTTTTATTTCTATGATGATGATAACGTAGGTTTAATTATCGGAGGTGAATATGCTTCTGGTGATTATGGAAAGTTTACAAGCTTTAGAGGTATTACTTCAAGACGTGCTTTCAATTCATATTATTATCCTGAAACAACTAATTTGCTTGTACCAAATGTTGGTATTTCGTTCCAGGGTGAAAAGATTTATACTGAGTTAAGAGGTAAATCTGATGTTACATATATTGATAATAAATTCAATTTTGAAGGTGTAGAAGCAGATTTTGCATTAACTTATGTAGTTTATTCAGATTTACAGTTCAATCTTTCGGCTTTTGGTTATTATGATTTTATTGATCAAACTAATAATAACTTTGCTTTAATTTTGAACTTTGCACTTTTGTTCTAAGCAAGATTATACAAGATTATATTGGAGGTAAATATGAAAAAGAGTTTTTTAATTTTGGCAGTATTACTGACTATGGGATTTACACAGCTTTTTGCTCAAACTGCAAAAGTTACTTATGTTAAAGGAAAGGTAGAAGTTAGCAGTGGTTCTCAGTGGGTTCCACTTAAAGTAGGTGATTCAGTTTCTGTATCACAGACTATAAGTACTGGTTTTCAATCAGAAGCTAAATTATCAATTAATGGAAGTATTGTTGCTGTAGCAGCTTTTACAAGAGTTAAGATTGAAACTTTAAAAAATGGTGATAAAAAAGATTCTGTTGGTCTTTATGTAAATACAGGAGCTGTTCGTTCACAGGTAAATAGAACTGAAAATAAAAAAATAGATTATACAGCCAGAACTCCAGTTGCTGTTGCGTCTGTACGTGGAACTGATTTTACAATTTATGCTTCTGGAAGAGTAAAGGTTAAAAAAGGTGCAATTGCTTTTTATGCAGCAAGCAAGTTTAATCCTTTAAGAAATTCTGGAAAACGTGATAGTGTAAATCCAAATGATGAAAAAGAAGCAAATGCAAATACTCCTGCAGATAAAATTGATGAGAAAGCACCAAAAGGATCTATAGTTATTGGTGCAGGTCAGAATTCAAAAATTAATGAAAAAGGAAAACCTGACAGAGTATTTAACAGAACTAAAAGAAATTCTAAAAAAGTGTTTAATACCGTAAAAACAGCAAAAGAAAAAGACATTCTCAATTCTAATGATGATATTCGAAAACAGGAAACTAATAGAATTGATTGTGATTTAGTTATTGAAATAAATATGTAATATAATTTTAGGTTAAACACATAAAAAATGAACGCTATTACTGTAGAGAACGTTAGTTTTAAATATGCAGATTCAGATAAAAATGCAGTAAATAATGTTTCTTTGGAAATTAAAGAAGGTTCTTATACCGCTATTGTTGGTGCTAATGGTAGCGGTAAAAGTACTTTAGCCAGATTGATTTGTAATCTTGAAGTTAATCAGTCTGGTAATATTCAAGTTGATTCAAACAAAAGAATTGGAATGCTTTTCCAGTCTCCTAAAGAACAGATTGTTAGTTCAATCGTTTATAGAGATACTTCTTTTGGACCAAAAAATCTTGGTTTGCAATCAAGTGAAATTGAATTAAGAACTATTGAGTGTTTAAATATAGTCGGACTTTTACAGGAAGCCGAAAAATCTTCATCATCATTATCTTTAGGACAAACACAGAAACTTGCTTTATCGGGCATTCTTGCCGTCTGGCCTGAAATTCTTGTTTTAGATGAAAGTGTTTCTATGTTGGATCCAGCCTCCAGAAAATCTATCTATCAGTTTTTAAAATTCTGGCATAACAGACATAATACAATCATTCATATAACACATGATAAAGAAGCTGTAAGTGAAGCACAAAATGTTATCTGTATGGATAAAGGTGAAATTTGTTTTTCTGGAACTAAAAATGAGTTTTTTAAACAGGAAGAACTTTGTAATAAAATTTTTTATCCTAAGATTAATGAATTAAAAAACAAAAAGGTCACTGGTGGTAAAACTGTTCTCGAATTTATGAATGTATCTTTTTCGTATGATAAAGAACATAAGTCTGGTATTCATGATGTAAATTTCAGTTTAAAAAAGGGAACTTTGAATTCTATTCAGGGTATTTCTGGTTCTGGAAAATCGACTATCCTGGAACTTGGATGCGGTTTGCTTTTACCCGAAAGTGGAGATATTCTTTGTGAAACTAAACCTTCTTTTGCGCAACAAAATTGTGCAGATGCTCTTTTTGAAACATTTGCTGCTGATGATGTTGCTTTCGGTGTAAAAAATCAGGGTGTAAAAGGAAGTGAACTTCTTGACCGTGTAAAAAATGCAATGGAAAATGTAAATCTTCCGTATAGTGATTTTGCAAACCGACAGTCAACTTTTTTAAGTGGAGGAGAGCAGCGTCGTTTATCGTTGGCTGGAATAATTGCACTTAATAAAGATATTATTTTCTTTGATGAACCGACTGCCGGTCTTGATGGTGAATCAAGATATAAGGTTTTGAAATTATTGCGAAAACTTACAGAAGAAGGAAAAACAGTTTTATTCAGTACCCATAAGCAGGATGAAATTGAAATAGCAGATTCTCATATTACAGTAGAAAATGGTACTGTTGTTTCTCAAACATATGATGTAGAAAATTTTGTTGAAGAAACTTTTAATGATAGAAAAGAAATTTTACCTAAGATGAAATCATATGAATCAGCTTCAATGCTTGTTAATCTTAGAAAAACTTTGTTATCACTTTCCGGACAGACTAGAACGAAAGAATATCCTGTGGAAAAATTAAATTCTGCAGTACGAATTGTTCTTTTCTTAGTTTTGTTTATTTTGTCTTTATCATTTAATAAATGGTTTTTGGCAGCCGGCATGATGGTAATAAGTTTTATTTATGCTTTGTTGTGTGGTTTTGGATTAAAAAGATATTTATTATCACTTGTAAAGATTTTTCCATTTTTGGTTTTATTCAGTACATTTCAATTTTTATTTTTAAAAATGGAAACTATTCCAAAACTTCTTTATTGTCTTACGACTATCTTGAAAACAAATGCTGCAATTGGCTGTATTGGAGGATTCTTTGTTTCAACACCTGAGTATGAATTACTCGAAGGACTTTCATTTTTGCTAAAACCTCTTACATATATAAAAATTCCTGTTAGATATTTTATTATCATAATAGAAATTGTATTCAGATTTATTCCTTTGTTTGTTGAAGAAACTATTTCAATCATAAAAACTCAGATTATCAGGGGTGGACTTGGTAAAGCAAAAGGTTTCTTCGCAAAAGTAAAAGGTATTATTCCATTAATAATTCCATTGATTGTACAGGCTATAAAACGTTCAATTTATCTTGCAGATGCAATTACTATGAGGTGTTTTAAATAATGAATGAGTTTAATGCCTGTCCGATGTGTTTGAGTAAAAACATTGTTGTTAAAAATA
Organism: uncultured Treponema sp.; assembly: GCA_937892225.1. Taxonomy (GTDB): domain Bacteria; phylum Spirochaetota; class Spirochaetia; order Treponematales; family Treponemataceae; genus Treponema_D. Next base: position 4,794 of record CALAUH010000194.1, on the reverse strand, counting down.
ACAGAAAATGGTTTTGTCCTGATTGTGGTTTTGATTTATATAATAATGTTGCTGCTGCAGTTGGAATTGTAATTTATGATAAAGACAATAATTTTTTATTTGAGATAAGGGCAAAAAATCCTCAGAAAGGAAAATTATGTCTGCCCGGTGGTTTTGTTGATTGTGATGAAACTGCTGAAGAAGCGATAATCCGTGAATGTAAAGAAGAACTTGGAATTAATATAAGTACACCAGAATATTTGTGTACTTTTCCAAATACTTATGAATATAAAAATATTGTTTATAAAACATGTGATATTTTTTTTAAAGCGGAACTTTCTTCCGAATATGATTCTTTGTATGATTTTGAAAAACAGTTAAAGGCAGAAGAATCTGAAGTGCAGGGAATTAAAATCTGTAAAATTAATTCAATTCAGGATATAGATAAACTTCCACTGGCTTTTGTAAGTGCAGTAAATACATTAAAAGTTTTATTTAACAACAGAGGTAAAAAATGATAAGAGAAACAATTATGATGATTGCAGCTTATGTTCTATATTTATTGGTTTTTATTTTAATTCCAGTTAGAAGAACAAAGGTAAATAAATATGCCGGTAAAATGTTGATGCAGTTTACATCAACTGAAAAACAAAAATCTACTTTTGTAAAAGATGTTGTAATTATTGTTTTTTGTGCTATTTTAATTTTTCTTGTAAGCAGAATCAGATTTCAAATATTTGCTGCTGTTGTTTTAAATTTATGTGCAGTTTTAGGTAATTTTATTACAGTAAAAGAGATTAGTTTAACAAACTTATGTGGAATTTATGAAAATGCAATTGTTCAAAGTGGATATATAATTTTGTTTGATCAGATAAAAGAGCTGCCACAATCAAAAATGTTAAAAGATGAAAATTCAAAATATTCACCGGAAACTCTTGTTATAAAAGATATTAAAGATCGTGAATATCAGCTTATATTTTCTTCTGAATCAGAATGTAATGTAGCTAAGAAAGAATTAAAAAAGATTTTGCATAAATAGATTTTTTTATCTTTGTATATCGAACTGCATTAATAACATTCTTAATTCTTCGAGTTTTGTTATATTAAAAATCTTAAAAATTTCAACAAATTCTTTTTTTACGGTAGAGACACTGACTTTGTATTTTGCACTGATTTCGCGGTAATTAAGATTGTTTTTTATGTTTTCAAGGATAAAATCAATCTGTCTGTTTGTAAGTGAGTATTTCGAAAGATTTATTGTTTTTCCAACTTTAATTTCTTTTATAATTGTGTTTTCGGTAACTACAGAAGGATAAAATTTTAAAACTTTCTGACGTATGATATTAAATACTATTAAATAAAATAAGAAAGTAAAAATTGAATAAGATAGAGTTATTAATATTTTAATCCATCCTTGTGGATATAAAAGGGCCATACTGCAAAGATGAATTATAATCATAAAAATAATTTTTTTATTTAATTTATGTTCAAATAAATCATCCAGATATACTAAAACAAGTGCTGAGTGAAACATGAAGACGGCTAAATATTCAAGTCCGCTTATCATGGCTATAAAACTTTCCAGAACAAAACATAAAATCGGTATTAATTTTATGGGATGAATAAAATTTATTACAGCAAGAGTTAAAAAAACGATATGACATATTTGTATAACAAATCCTAAATATGGAATTTCAGAATTATTTTTTAGTGGAAGAGAATTTGTTACTATTAATATAATTGCAAGGTATAAAAAAACAATAAGCGATAAAAATCTCTCTAAAGTAAACCATTGTTTTTTCATATAGTTATTATAGCATATTATTTAATTTTTGCTAATTGTTTCTGCTATTTTTTCACCATCCATTGCACTTGAAACAATACCGCCTGAATATCCGCTTCCTTCTCCACAAGGGTATAATTTTTTTATGAATGGATTTTCTAAGGTTTCTTTATCACGCAAAATTCTAACTGGAGTACTTGTTCTTGTTTCTGGTGCTATTAAAACTGCTTTATCACTAATAAAACCTTTCATATTTTTATTAATTTCTTTAAATCCTAAAGCAAGCCGTTTTGATATGTGTTGTGGAAGCCAATCGTTTAGATTTGAACTTGTAATTCCCGGTGTAAAACTGACTGGTGGAAAATCCGTTGTTTTTTTATTATCAAGAAAATCGGTTAATTTCTGGCTTGGTGCTGCTTGTCCTTCAGCTTCTTTTTTTGCTTTTTGTTCTATATCAGTTCTAAATAATAATCCTGCTAGAGCTTTACATCCTGATTTTTCAGCTTCTGTAATAAATTTTTGTGGTATATCTTCTGGTCTTATTTCTACAACTATTGCTGAATTTGACCATTTAGAGTTTCTTTTTGCGGTAGACATGCCGTTTACTACAATTTCGTCTGGTCCTGAACTTGAAGGTACAATAAATCCACCGGGGCACATACAGAACGAATATACTCCGCGGTCTAAAACTTGAGCTTTTACGTTGTATTCTGCCGCCATCATATCTTCTGTTTTTTTACCGTGGAATTGAATTGAATCAATTAATTCTCTTGGATGTTCAACTCTTACTCCGGCTGCAAAAGTTTTTGCTTCTAGGGCAGATGGATTTATTTTTGCAATCATTGTGTAGATATCTATAGATGAATGTCCTGTTGCAAGAATAACTGATTGTCCTGAAAAGTTTTTCTCTTCTTTTGTGATTGTATTGATTGTTTTAATCCCAGTAACTTTATCATCACTAAGGAGTAAATCTGTACAAAGTGTATTAAAATAAAATTCCCCGCCTTTTTCTATAATAAATTTTCGGATGTTGTTTATGATTAAAGGCAGTCTGTCGGTTCCAATATGCGGATGTGCATCTGTCAGGATTTTTTTATCTGCTCCAAAATGTACGAAAATGCGTAAAATTTTGGAAATATCACCGCGTTTATTACTTCTTGTGTAAAGTTTACCGTCAGAAAAAGTTCCGGCTCCACCTTCACCAAAGCAGTAATTTGAATTTTCATTTACAAAATGTTTTGTGCTTATTAAGGCAATATCTTCTCGTCTTTCATGTGTATTTTTCCCGCGTTCAATTATAACAGGTTTAATTCCGCTTTCTAAAAGTTTTAATGCAGCAAAAAGTCCGGCTGGTCCTGATCCTATGATTAATACAGTTTTTTTACTATCAGCATTTTTCCATTCAGGAATTGAATTGTCATTTTCAGGAGGTTCTTCATCAATATAAACTGTGTATTTCAGATGGATTTTAATCTGTCCGTGTCTTGCATCAATAGATTTTTTCTCAAATTTACTTATTATTTTGTGATTTGAATTTTTTGGTAAATTCAGTTCTTTGTGAATGAGTTTATTGATAAGATTTTTGTTTTCCGTTTCTTCCGGTTTAACTGTAATTGAAATAATTTTAATCATTAATCTATTATACAAAAAAATTTTGTATTGTGAATAACCTTTTTTTATGCTATAACACATATATGAAAGTTGCAATTTTTTTTGGTTCAAAGTCTGATAAAGACACTATGAAAAAGGCCGCTGATATTCTTACAGAATTCGGCGTTGAGTACAAGGCTTATATTATTTCTGCACACAGAGCCGGTGCGTTATTAAAACAAACTGTAGAACAGGTTGAAAAAGATGGCTGTCAGGTTATTATTGCCGGAGCAGGTCTTGCTGCAGCACTTCCAGGTGTTATTGCAGGAATTACAACATTGCCTGTTATTGGTGTACCGTTAGAGTGTGTTTCAGACAAGTCTAATGGTTTAGGTGGAATGGATGCACTTTTAAGTATTGTTCAGATGCCACCACAGATTCCAGTTGCTACAGTTGGAATTAACAGTGCAAAAAATGCAGCATATCTTGCTTTACAGATTCTTGCATTGCAGGATAAAGAATTATCAGAAAAATTAAAGGTATTCAGAGCAAAGTTGGCATCTGATGCAGCTGCAACTGGTATTGATATTGAATTTTAATTTTATATAAGGAGCGTATAAATGGCAAGTTACAAAGAATCTGGTGTAGATGTAGAAGAAGGTTACCGCGCAGTTAACAAATATAAGGAACACGCAAAAAGAACTGCAATTCCTGGTCTTTTAACAGGACTTGGAAGTTTTAATGGAATGTTTGAAGTACCAAAAGGTCTTAAAAATCCTGTTGTTGTAAGTGGTACTGATGGTGTTGGTACTAAACTCGACATTGCATTTCAGATGAAGAAATACGATACAGTTGGTATTGACTGTGTTGCAATGAGCGTTAATGATATTCTTTGTTCAGGTGTTCAGACTTCTTTCTTTCTTGATTACGTTGCTTGTGGTAAACTCGATGCTGATGTTGCTGCTGATTTAGTAAAAGGTGTTGCAGATGGTTGTGTAGATACAGGATGTGCTTTACTTGGCGGTGAAACAGCAGAAATGCCAGATTTCTATGATGATGGAAAATATGATTTGGCAGGTTTTGGTGTAGGTTTCGGTGAGAAAAAAGAAATGATTACTGGAACTGATATTAAACAGGGTGATGTTCTTATTGGTCTTTCATCTACTGGTGTTCACTCAAACGGATTTAGTTTAGTTCGTAAACTTGTTAAAAATTATAATGATCCATTAATTATTGATGGAAAAGATACTGGAAAAACAATTGGAGAAGTTCTTTTAACTCCAACTCGTATTTATGTAAAACCTGTAATGGAAGTTCTTGAAAAATATAGAAAATCAATTCACGGAATGGTTCACGTAACTGGTGGCGGATTCTACGAAAATATTCCACGTATGTATCCAAAAGCTAAAGACGGTAAAAAGCAGTTAATTTCTGTAATTAAA
>CALAUH010000193.1 GCA_937892225.1 uncultured Treponema sp. | reverse complement strand
TTGTGGAATGGATAAACAGGAGTACCATTATACATTAAATCAAATGGAATCTCTGAAACAATAGCAAAGCATAACATTCTAGTTATATATTTTTTAAAATTATGGGTATGTGAGTAACCTTCAACAATCATAAATGCAAAGATAGGAAATGCGACCCTTCCCACGGATGTCATCCAGCGCAGACCTGGAAACAAGGTGGACCAGGCATGATCCGACAACATCAAAATCATGGCAATTGCATAGCCCGGCACAACAATCCACCGTAAACTGAATCCGGCAACTGCACGCCACATAGAAATTCCAATGGCAATAGCCGTTCCCACAGAAAGGAATGCCAGCAAAGCCTTACGTTTGATTGTACCTCCAGAAACCTGTTCAACCTGTTCGCTTAATACCCAAACAGCTGGTTCTGCACATACAATAATTGCTCCGAGTAATAAACCTGTTCCAATTAAAAGTACATACCACCATCCGCCATTAAGCAGAGCTTTCTGTCCGAGTATTAAACCAAGTTCTTTTCCGGCTTCTGAGAATCCACCATTTACACCTGTTAAGAAGATTGTTAATCCTATAAAACTATATATAAATCCGATTACAATTTTTGTAACCTGACGTTTTGTCATTTTTAATAAAAAGATCTGAAATATAATAAATAGTCCAAATAAAGGAAGTATTGAAATTAAAGATTCTTTTATAACATCAGAAAATGTATGTCCAAAAGGTGTAAAAATCTGACTGATAAAAAAAGAAAAACCTTTAGAAGAAGCTACAGCATTTGTAATATTCTGGACACTCTGCATTTCGACATTTGTATTATTCTTTATCATCTGGCTGAATACTAAAGAATAAAGCAGCACAGCCATAATTGGACCGACAGAAGAAACACCGGTAAGACCAAAACTGTTTTTATTATCTGAACGAACAGTAGAAACACCAAGTCCTAATGCCATAATAAAAGGAACAGTCATTGGACCAGTTGTAGCACCGCCTGAATCAAATGCAATACCGACAAAACTATTTGGAACAAAAATAACCAATATAAATAAAACTAGATATGATATAAATAATGTTATTTTTATAGAAAAATTAAGTACAGTTCGAAGAAGACCAATCATAATAAAAAGTCCGACTCCGGCTGCAATTACTAAAGAAAAAGATAATTTATTTACAAAACCAAAAACACCTTTTACCTGTGTTGCAAAAACCTGAATATCCGGTTCTGCTGCAGTAACGATAAATCCAATTATAAAAGATGATGCAAGCAATAATAAAAGATTACGTTTTTTGGTTAATTCAGCACCACATCGTTCGCCCATCGGTTGAATACCAATATCAACACCAAGAAGAAATATTGTTAATCCAATGACTAAAAGAAATCCACCCAGTACAAATCTTATTAAAAGGATTTTATCAATTGGTACTATTGTTAAACCTAAAAGTAAAACAATGGCCATTACTGGTAAAACTGATACTAAAGTTTCTTTAAATTTTGTAAAAATATTCACCCAATATTCCTATAAATTAAAATACCATATAAACTTTATTAATCTAATTTAGCAATAACTTCTTTTACAAAATTAGAGCAGAAGTCTGCACAAGTTTCTTCATTAAAAGAATATGTACTTGCAACAGTTTCATCAGCCATATCTGACATACAGCGGATAATTACAAAAGGAACATTATTTACATAACATGCCTGAGCAATTGCACTGCCTTCCATCTCTACACAAACAGGATTGAAATTACTCTTTATAAAATTTTTTCTTTCACCGGCAGATATGAACTGATCTCCACTGGCAACAAGTCCTTTCATAATTGCATGTTCCTTAGAAAAACTCATTGTTTTAAAAACAGATAAAGTAACATCTACTAAAGCAGGATCTGCATTAAAAACCTCTGGCAAACCTGGAACCTGTCCTAATTTATAACCAAAAGCAGTAGTATCAAAATCATGATAAACAGCGGCTTCTGAAACTACGAAATCAAAAATTCGTAATCCCTGACCAAGAGCACCTGCAATTCCAGTATTAATGACTTTTGTAACTGAAAATTCAGAAATCAAGATTTGTGTACATAAAGCTGCATTTACTTTACCAATACCGCTTTTTACTACAACAACTTTTTTTCCGTGTAAAAAACCTTGATTAAAAATCAAATTGTTTATTTTTACAACTTTTAATTTCTTTAAATCTTTACAAAGTGATGCAACTTCACTATCCATTGCACCAATAATACCGTAAATATTCTTTTTCATATTTATAAAAAACTATTCCTGTTTTAAATTTTTCTTCTGTTTTTTTACCATAAAATATTCATAAACATCTTTTGGTAATTTTTTTTCAAGTCTAAATCTTCTAATAGAAAAACGTGCAAGCATTTTATAAAACACAACACCCATAGCAATTGTTCCAATAAATGCTACAAGCATAACTACAGAATAAATTCTTCCGGCTGTGTCATTATCACCAACAAATCTATTAATCAGATAAACTAATCCTAATAAAACTACAACAAGAACAACACATGCAAGAACTGCAGAAAGAATACTCATAATACACATAAAAATAATTGAGAAGGTCTTTTTCTTATGTTCTCTTTCAAGTTCAAGTCTTTTATTTTTTATTTCTTCATCTGCTTCAATTTCTAATTTTTCATCTCTAGTCATTTTTTTATCCTATAAATATTATTTCTTAGATTTTGAATCTTTTACAATCATTACAATAAAAGAAACAATCAGCATAATTCCACAAACAACTACAGCAGAATCTGCTACGTTAAATGTCGGCCATCTTTCCATTCCGAAAATACCAAAGAATTTTACATCAATAAAATCTATTACACCATCAGCACGGAATAATCGGTCAATAATATTTCCAAAACCACCACCTACAATTCCAGTAATAGCCCAGCGCTGAACTTTTGTAAAATCATCATTTCTAAAGTAAACAACCAATACAACTACAAGAACAACAATCGGTACTAAAGAAAACATTATTCTTCTTAAAAACAAAGGCCATGATGAACCAAAACTGAATGCTACTCCAGGATTATTTACATGAATAATTCTGATAAAATCACCAATAAATGATGGTCCGATTTTTACAAGTTCACCAGGTCCTAAAGGAAGGTATCGGTTAATAAGCATCTTTGTAATCTGATCCAAAACAATTACAACCACTGTTAAAACTAAAGGTAAAAGTTTGTGTTTTAAATTCTTTTCCATAATAAATTAAATATAATAAAAAAAGTATTTTTTTTAAAGTAAAAAGATTATAAAATAGAGAAAAATAATAACTATGGGGATAATCTTCTATAATAAAAAAAATTAAAGACAGTTATAATCAAAAGTAAGAGGTATAAAAAATGAAATTTTCTTCAAAACTGATAATGATTATTTTATCATTAAATTTAGGATTCATTTCCTGCAATAAAGGAAATCCGAAAGATGCAATTTTTGTTCAGGACGAAGCCATTAAATACAATCAGAAATATGATGGCGAACAAGATATAATAATTATTGACGGTAAAAAACTAAAAAACAACTATATTGCAAAAGTAGATTTATCTCACTTAGAAGGAAAAGATGTTCTTGTACAACTTTCCTGCCAGATGATGATAAAAGATTCTACAAATGCAGAAAGCATGGTTTCATGGAAAATCAACGAACCTTCAGAAAACTTCCCGACACTTTATGAAGATAAAGTTCCATTAAACGAATGGGTATATTTTAAATCAGAAGTTTCTGCTTTTCTTGGAGCTAAAAGAAATCTTACTTTAAATTCCAATGGCTCTCCAAAACAGAACATGACTATATATCTTAAAAATGTAAAGTTAAATCTTATTTATGATGAAAGCAATACAACAGAAGCAAAGGCAAACTGGAAAGATGCACCTTCTTTATGGCAGGCATATAAAGATTATTTTGATTATTTTGGTCTTGCAGTCGGATATAATAACGAACTTAATACAGATGAAATTCAAAAAGGATTAAAGCATCAGGTAAACTGCTACACAATGGGTAATGAATTTAAACCTGATTTTATTTTCAACTGGAAAAAAGTTACAAAAACAGTTGGATTTGTTGCAGAAGACGGAAAAACTTATCAGGTTCCAGATAAAGTAGATTTTGGAAGTGCAAAATTATGTCTTGAAATTGCAAAGAAACTTGGATTAATAATGAGAGGACATGTTCTCGTATGGCATTCTCAAACTCCAGACTGGTTTTTCAGAGAAGACTATAGTCAGGATAAAAACAAAAATCTTGTTGATAAAGCAACTATGAATGCACGAATAGAATGGTACATAAAAACAGTTCTCGAATTTGTAGATAATTTTGAAAAAACAAACAACGATGGAAAACATATAATTAAATACTGGGATGTTGTAAACGAAGCTGTATCTGATAATCCTACTTCTACAAAATGGTTAAGAGAAGACAGTAACTGGTACAGAGTTTATGGCAGTGAAGAATTTATTATTAATGCATTCAGATATGCAAACAAATACGCACCAAAAGATGTTCTTTTAACTTACAATGATTATAATGAATATGTTCCTGCTAAAACAAATGCAATCTGTAATCTCGTAAAAGAAATTCAAAATACAAAAGATGCACGAATTGATGTAGTCGGAATGCAGTCACATGTAAAGATGGATTTCCCTTCATTAACTGATTATGAAAATGCTATAAAAAAATATGCAGCTTTAGGAGTTGATGTTCAAGTTACAGAATTAGATATTGCCAATGGACAAGAAAGATATAACTCTCTAAAATTACGCGAAGTTTATAAAAAATACTTTGAAATGTTCATTAGAAATAGAAAAACTAGTGAAAAAAATGGTATTATGGGAGTAACAATCTGGGGAACAACAGACGATAGAACCTGGTTAAACAATATGAGTGAATATTCGGGACATAAACAATATCCACTTTTGTTTAATCCTGACTGTTCGGTAAAACCTGCATTCTATGGTGTTCTTGAAGCTGCTACCGACAATAAATAAAGGAAATTAAATTATGTTTACAAGCCAGTTACTTATTATCTTACTTTTATTCTTAATCAACATAAGAGTATTAATTTTACATCATATTAAGAGAGACTCCTGGGTAATGTTAGTCCCTCTCAGTTTAATTCTTTCACTTCTTTTAATACTCGCGTGGGGAATAAACCTTTTAAATATGATAATAGTGTTACTGGCTTTCTTAACATTAATCTGCAATATAAGAGCACTCTTTAGATATTCCGAAAAACTTTTTATTGATATTTACAGTCCTCTGATGAAAATTGCATCCATAATTCTTTCAATTTTTGCAATCATCATTTTTATTTATGCAATTACAATCAGACCAGTTAATATTAAAACTAAAAAAAGCGGTGTAACAATTACAACACAACGCTATGAAGGAAATTCAAGAATCGGTTTTACAAAACAGAAAGCTTTTTCTAAAACAAATGCAGATGTTTATGAAATTGCACCTGAAGAAAATAAATCTACAAGTCATGTTGCAGTTTTAATTCCAGACTGCTGTGGTGATGTAAATTCTTATATTCCATATATGTATGAACTTGCAAAAAATGGAATTACAGTTTTAAGTGCAAATCTTTATACAAATGATATTACATGGTTCGAAGATTACAGAAACAATAAAATGTTCAGAAAATTCTATCTGATTGATGAATATTTTAATCAGCCGGAAAATTACAAAAAAAATCATAAAGTTTACGTTTACAATAAAATTGCAGAAACAAAAGCTTTAGTAAATATAGCAAAAGAAAAATACGGTAAAGACTGCACTATATTTTTAATTGGTGATGGAATTTCTGGAGAAGCCGTAAAACAATTTACAGAAAATAATTTAGACAATGTAATTGATTATTATTCAATAAATCAAATTCCTGATTATAAATCTTCTGGTTTTGGATTTGTTGAACAGACAAATATTTTTATTGCTAAAAAATTAAACTTAATAAGAGATAAAGATTCTTTAATTCCAAAAAATATTTCTCTAAAAACTGTACCTGTTATTAACAGAGCATTTTTAACACGAAGAAAATAGAACAGGAGTTTTAAATGACACTCTTAAAACTAGATGATTATTTTAATTCCTTTTTAAAAAAAGAATTATTTTCCAGTGACATTTCATTAAATGGAATTCAGATTCAAAATTCACAACCTGATAAAAAACAGATTAAAAAAATTGCATTTGCTGTTGATGCATGTACACAAACTGTTGAAAAAGCAATTCAGGAAAAAGCTGATGTATTATTCGTTCATCATGGATTATTCTGGGGAAGATGCCAGACAATTACCGGTTCTTTTTACAGCAGAATCAGTTCTTTCATAAAAAATGATATTGCCCTTTGTGCCTATCACATTCCTCTGGATGCTAACAATCCTTATGGAAACAATTATGGTCTTGCTGCAAAATTAGACTTACAGGATTTAGAACCATTCGGCCAATGGAAAGGAATGACTCTTGGAGTAAAAGGAAAATTAAAATCACCATTAACAATTAATGAAATTTCAGAAAAGATTTTACGTCCCGGAAAAACACCTTTTAAATTAATACAGGCTGGTAAAGAAAAAAATACAACAATCGGAATTATTTCCGGCGGTGCAAGTGAAGAAGTCGAAGATGCTATTTCCGAAAAACTAGACTGCTATATAACCGGTGAATTTGCACATGAACAATATCATTCTGCAATTGAAAACAAAATTAATGTTGTAGCCGGCGGACATTATGAAACTGAAATTATCGGAATTAATCTTGTAAAAGAAAAAGTTTCAAAAGAATTAGGATTAGAAACTGTCTTTATAGATATTCCTACAGGTCTTTAATCTTTTTTATTTGCAAGTGCAGACATTTTAGAAAATGTTTTTTCTATATATTGAGCCTCACTTTCTGAAATTGCCGCTCTTGCTAAAATACTTCTCCAGAAATTTTCCATATCTTCTCTACCAGGCATTTTGAAAAATCCGATTTTCTGCATATTATCAGTTATAATTTTTACAGATTCATCTATTCTTTCTAAATCTAATGGAACATAACTGGCAACTTTTTTATTTTCTTCTCTTAACTTCTGTCTAAACATGTGATAACACAAAATTTGAACTGCATGAGATAAATTTAAAGAACCAAAATCATCGGAAGAAGGAATTGTAACTCCGACATTACACATATCAAGCTGTTCGTCTGTAAGACCTGTTCTTTCGTTTCCAAAAACAATCGCTATTTTACCACCGTTACTTTCATCATCTGGTAAACCTGTTATTTCACTTGCTTTATTAGCAAATTCTTCTGGTAGTAATAATTTTCCACGTTTTTTTCCGGCACGCCTTGTCGTTCCTGCACTTAAAGAACAGTCTTTTGTTGCTTCATTTATTGAATTATAAAAACTGCAATTATCAAAGATATATCCTGCATGAATTGCAAGTACATGAATATGTTCTATATCATAATCATCTTTATTACCAACAATTCTTAAATCACAGATATCGTTATTTGCCATTGCCCTGCATGCTGCACCAATATTTCTGCTTTCATCAGGATGATCTAAAACTATTACAATTTTTTTTAAATTCATTTTATTGTCCCATAAAGAAAGATACTATATACAAAATAATAAAAATAACTACAACAAAAAGTTTTACACCAGTTCCACACAAGAAGCCTAAAAATGCACCCCATGCAGATTTTAAAGAAACTTTTGTATCACCTTTTGTATTTACACATTCACCGATAAATGCTCCAGCAAAAGGACAGATTAATACTCCGAATGGTGGTAAAAATAAACCTACAAAAATACCGATTGTACATCCTAAAGTCGCAACTTTACTTCCACCACGACTCTTTGTCATTTTAGCAGGCATTATCATATCAAAAACAGACGCTATAACAGTAACAACAAATGTAACAATAAGCCACCACAAAGGGATTGTGTTTAATTTAGAAAAATAACTCAATAAAAGAGCTATCCATGCTAAAGGTGGGCCTGGTAACATCGGTACAAAAGAACCAATTACACCCAATACTAAAAGTATTCCTGCGATTGTTGTAAAAATTATACTTAATGCATCCATTAGTTTCTTAATTCTCCTATTCCTAAATAATAAGAAAATATTTTTTTAAATTCAAGTTTTTTAAATAAAAAAAAGACTGACAAATGAAATATCATCTATCAGTCTTCTATAATTAAAACAATTCAGTTTTTATTTTGCACCAAATTTGTCTATATATCCTGCAACGAATACTACAAGGATAATTAATGGAGCAATCCATTTAAGATAGAACTGAATCCATTTTGCTTTAGGGAATTTAAGACCTTCACCTGCATCTGCTTCTGCAATGAATTTATCCCATCCCCATCCTTTCTTATGCATACAGAAACAAAGGAAGATTAATGAACCGATTGGAAGTAAGTTCTGGCTTACGATAAAGTCTTCCAAACCATCAATAGAACCAATTGGTGTATTTGCAAATACATTTGACCAAACGTTCATACCAAGAGCAGCTGGAGTTGCAAGAACTAATATTGCAAAGAAGTTTACAATTACAGACTTTTTACGTGTCCATCCGAATTTATCCATTGGGAATGCAACGATATTTTCAAATACAGCAATTACTGTTGAAAGAGCAGCAAAAGACATAAAGAGGAAGAATAAAGCTCCGAAAATACGTCCGGCTATTGGACCCATAGCATTAAATACATTTGGTAAAGATACGAATACAAGTCCTGCACCAGAACCAGCGTCTACACCAAAAGCAGCACATGATGGGAAAATAATTAAACCTGCGAAAAGTGCTACGAAAGTATCAAGTCCGATTACACGAAGAGCTTCACCATTCAATGAATGAGATTTATCAATGTATGAACCGAAGATTTCCATAGAACCAATACCAAGAGACAATGTAAAGAATGCCTGTCCCATAGCAGCATAAACTGTATCCCAAAGACCGTGTCCACCAGCACCATCTCCATTTACAAGAGCTTTAAAATCTGGTTTAAGATAGAATTTATAACCTTCACCTGCACCTGGAATAAACAATACATAAATTGCCAATCCAATCATGATTACAAAAAGTGCAGACATCATAATTTTTGTAATACGTTCAACACCTTTCTGTAACCCAAGAATACATGCACCGAAACCAAGAATGATTACTATAACCATCCAGATAAGTAAACTTCCAGGATTTCCAACAGTACCACCAAATGCTGCTCCAATAGAATCAGCATTCATTCCAACGAATTTACCGCCAATCATTTCAAAGAAATATTTTAAGAACCAGCCAGTAACAACTGTATAGAACATCATTAAAAGATAGTTTCCTGCAACTGCAAAACCATTATACCAATGCCATTTTGTTCCAGCAGGTTCAAGTTCTGTAAAAGCTCCTGCCATACTTTTGCGAGATGCACGTCCAACTGCAAATTCACAAACCATTACTGGTAAACCTAAAATTGCAAGGAAAACTAAATAGATTAATACGAATGCTGCTCCACCGTATTTTCCTGTAATGTAAGGAAAGCGCCATACGTTTCCTAAACCAATTGCACAACCTGCAGACAATAACAAAAATCCAAGTCTGCTACCAAGGGTTTCTCGTTTTTCACCCATAATGTCTCCTAAAAGTTTAAAATTAACTTTTCATTTTTATAAATAGTATTATTAATTATAAATTACAATTTCAATTTTGTAAAATAAAAACATGAACTCTTGCAGAATACAAAAAAAATACCCTGAAAATTGTAATTTACAACTTTCAGGGTATTTATAAAAATTAGTCAAAACTAATTTTCTAATTCAAATACAAAGCTATCCTCATCTCTTATTCCAGAAGCTTTGGCCTTTTTACCATCATCAAAAGTAATGGTAACTGTCGTTGTAAAAGTTGTTTCATCATATTCTGAAGTATAAGTAAATGTTTTTGAATTACCGTCTTTATCTGTAACAATAATTTCAGAATCTTTTATGTTTTCAATTTTATACTCTGAGTAATTATGCTTATTATAATCTTCTTGTGATGCATAAATATAAACATATGGATCATAAATATCTTTTGTATGAGTCAATCTTACACAATAAAAATCATCTTTACCCATATCCACTGTTTTAAAATCAATTAAAAAAGAGGCAAAATCTATATTAAATACGTTTACTACTTCAGGAAGTTTTATTTCTCTATCAAAAAATGGTATTAAAATTAAGTTTGAACCTGAAATTTCATAAGAGTAAATACCTTTTGCAGACATTCTACGATCACAAACAAGTAAAAATTCTAAAAAAGTTTCTTTAATTTCATCCAAAAAAAGTTCCAATATTTTTTCTTTAAACTGTTCATTTTCCCATTCAAAAGAGCTATAACCAAGCAATTCGAGTAACTCATCCTTTTCTTCCTCTTCAAAATCTCCTATACTATCCTGAATAAAACTATACAATTGATCATCAGTAAGGTTATTAATATAATCGTTACAAAATTTAAAAATTTCTTCTTTTGTCTTCAATCCTTTTAAATCAAATATTCCAGATGATAATTCATATATATCAGCAGAATCACACTCTACATACAATAATTTTTTATCTGTATTGTAAGAGTATTTATATTTAGTAATACCGTTATTCGTAAAAGTCCTATTTTCTGCATCAAATATAATTTTGTTTTCATCTATGCTATCAAAAAATTTTTTACCTGCAAAAGGATTTTCTCCTACAGGCTCAGGTAATGTAAATTTAAAACCCCCTTTAGAACCAGAATCTGAATTTTGTTTACAACCAGCAAATAAAATTGCAGCAAAAACCGCAACAACCAATAAAGATTTTTTCATTTCTAAACTCCTTATTAAAAGACCTTTTGAATATTGTTTTAAAAAAGTCTTTTATGATTAGTAATAATTAAAGTTAGTGTAAAGTTAAAAACTATATGTGTCAAACATAAAACTTTTAATTCGAATTATTTTTTAATTTCTGTGCCTAATTCATAACTAATGGCATTCTATATCATTTTCTGTTATAATAAATTCTATGGAAACATTTTTTGGATTATCTGCCAGCAGCGAAACTGGAATTGGAACCGCATTTATTATTCCTGAAACAATAAAACCTTCAATTCTTAATCATCGTATAGAAAAAGACTTTCTGGAAAACGGCTGGAACAGATTTTTAAATGCCAAACAGGCAGTTTCTGAACATATTTTAAATCTCTTAAATTCTCTTTCTAAAACAGATGAAAAAGATAAAATACAGCGGGAAATTTTTGAAACATATATTTTAATGCTGGAAGATGCTGTTTTTATAAAAGAATTAAAAGAATTTTATGAAAAAGAACTTTTTAATATTACTTACTCTGTAGATTTTAAATCAAAAGAATATGCAGATAAATTATGTGCCACAAATGATGAATATCTTTCTTTACGAGCAAAAGATATTTTAGATGTTTATTCAATGGTTATTTACGAACTTTTAGATATACACCCTTTTGATATAAATACTGTTCCAGATAATTCAGTAATTGTTGCAGCATCTTTAAATGCAAGTGATACAATCATTCTTTCTAAAAGAAAAATTCAAGGTTTGATTTTAAGCGAAAGCGGTATAAACTCACACGTTGTCATTCTTGCAAGAAATTACGGGATTCCAACGGTTGTAGGAATTGAAAATATTTCTAAAAAAATTAAAACCGGCGAAACTGTAATTGTTGATTCTAAAAATGCAAAAATAATTGTAAGTCCTGTAAAAGATTTAATAGATGATTATAAAAATCAGATTCAAAAAGAATACGAACATTCTCTTGAACTAAAAAAATATCTAAACAAAAAAGCTGTTTCTAAAGACGGCGTAGAATTTAATCTTTATGCAAACATCGGTTCTATACAGGAAGCGCAGACTGCATTAGAAAACGGGGCAGACGGCATCGGTCTTTTTAGAACTGAATTTTTATTTATGCAGGATGCTTCATCACCTATTAAAAAATCTATTGATGAAGAAGAACAGTTTTTAGTTTACAAAAAGATTTTGGAAATGATGAAAGATAAACCTGTAACAATCCGAACATTGGACGCTGGTGGAGATAAAATCATTCGTACTGCAGACATTCCTTTTGAAGAAGAAACAAATCCTCTTATGGGATTACGCGCTGTACGTTTAAGTCTTTTACATCCTGCTTTATTAAAAACACAATTACGAGCTTTGTATCGTGCAAGTGTTTTTGGTAACTTAAAAATTATGTTTCCATTAATTTCTACTTATAATCAAGTAGAAAAATGTCTTAAAATCATTGAAGAAGTAAAAGCTGAATTAAAACAGCAGAATATTCCGTTCAAAAATGATGTACCTGTAGGATTGATGATTGAAACAGCATCTGCAGCAATTATCAGCGATAAACTTTCAAGAATAACTGACTTTTTCTGTATAGGAACAAATGATTTAACACAATATACTCTTGCTGTAGATAGAGAAAATTCAAATGTATCTTTACTTTACAATGAATTTGATATTTCTGTATTACGCTTAATTCAAAAAACCATTACATCTGCCAATGATTCTAACATTCATTTGTCTGTATGTGGAGAAATGGCAGGTAAGAAAAACGGTGCTCTAATTCTTGCAGGATTAGGAATACGAAATTTAAGTATGAGTCCGAAAATGCTTCTTGAAATTAAAGATGTTTTATCACAACTTACAATAAGCGAAATGGAATCTCTTGCAGCAAAAAACTTAGAATAAGGATTAAAAAATGGCTAAAAAGAAATTAAAACCAGATTTTAGTAAACCCAAAGAAGTGACCGAAGAAAATACAATTACTCAAGAAGAATCACCTGATTTTATAACTGCAGATTCTTCTGAACAAATTACAATTGCTAAAGACGGTACAATCACAGTAAACGGAGACATTAATCCTGAAGATGCAGAATACGATGGTTTACCATTAGTTGTTATTGCCGGGCGACCAAATGTAGGTAAATCAACTTTGTTCAATCGCCTTTTGAAAAAAAGAATTGCTATTACAAACGATCAGCCTGGTGTAACAAGAGATCCTGTAGAAGCCACTGCAATTTTAAACAATAAACCAGTTCATCTTGTAGATACAGGCGGATACAAACTTACACGTGATATTGGTACAAAAGAAGCTGAACTTGACGATTACGTTGTTGAACGTTCTTTAGAAATGATAGATAAAGCTGATGTTGTAGTTCTTCTTTTAGATGCGACTGAAATTACCGGTGAAGATGAAGAATTTATTATCCGAATGCGACCTTATTGGAAAAAAGTAATTGCAGCTGTTAATAAAACTGAAGGTGGAAAAAACGAAGCAGAAGCCTGGAATTATGCAAAATACGGTTTTAATGAACTGCTTTTTATCTCTGCAGAACACGGTGACAGAATCAATGATTTAACAGACTTAATTACAAAAAACTGTGATTTTTCTAACGTTACACTTTTATCGTCAGACCGTCCTATTAAAATTGCAATTCTCGGTAAACCAAACACAGGAAAATCAACACTTTCAAATAAACTGACTCATTCAGAAAACTCTATTGTCTGTGATTACGCAGGAACAACCAGAGATGTCGTTGAAGGAGAATTTAAATACGCAGGACGAAACTTTAAGGTTCTAGATACAGCCGGAATCAGAAAGAAGGCAAAAGTTCATGATGATGTTGAATACTATTCTGTAAACAGAGCAATAAAAACTCTTGAAGAATGCGACATTGTTTTTCTTTTAATTGATGCAGTCGAAGGATTAGCTGAACAGGACAAAAAAATATGTTCACTTGCTTTTGAAAAAGGAAGAGGAATTATCTTTGTATTAAACAAGTGGGATTTAAAAGAAGATCAGGGGAATAAGGCAATTAAATCTGTTCGTGAATGGATGAATATTATGTTCGCTCACATGGATTTTGCACCAATACTTCCTCTTTCTGCACTTGAAGGAAAAGGCATAAAAGAATTACTAAATACAGCAATTGAACTTTATGAACAGTTGAATAAAAAAATAGAAACTTCTGCTTTAAACAAAGCACTTCAAGACTGGCTGGAAAGATATCCGCCTCCAGCAAGTAAGACAGGACATTTCAAAATCCGTTACATCACACAAAGCGGAATTAATCCTGTTGAATTCTTAATTTTTGCAACAAAACCGGAAGTTGTTCCAGAAACTTATATAACATATCTCAAAAATCGTGTACGGGAAGACCTTGGTTTTGATCAGATTCCTATTCAGCTGGAAATGAAAGGAAGCCGTCAGAAGTGGGAAGACAGATAGGTATATAAATGACTTATACAATCGGCGAAATTGAAAATCTAACAGGTGTAAAAGCTCATGTTTTAAGATACTGGGAAGAAGTTGTACCAGGATTCACACCACAAAAAGATTTAACTGGAAGAAGAATTTATTCCCAGCACGAAGTCGATTTAATATTCAGATTAAAATATCTTATAAATGATAAAAAATTCACTGCAGAAGGTGCAGGAAAACAGATTTTAGAAGAAGCACAGACTGTTCAAAACAATGCAGAAATTATACAGAACATTCATGAATGCAGAGAACTTTTATCAGAAATTTATTTAAGTCTAAAAGGAACGGGAGAAGAAAAAAAATGAGCCAGGAAAAATTCTACGATAAATTCACACAGAAAAAAACTTCTCCTAAAAAAGATAAATCTAAAAAAACAGCAAAAGATTTTACAAAATCAGAAAATCCTGTAAAAAAATACAATTCCGAAAAAAAAACTGAAACAAAAAGTAAAATAAATATTATCTCTTCACTTTTTGGAGAATGTTCTAAACTTACAGATGATTCAAAAAATATTCTCAATAATTTTGATGATATAATTCAGGGTGTAAAACCTCTTAACTCAAAACAAAAACAACAGCTTCCTGAAAATATAAAAAACTTATCACATCAATTAACAGATTTACGTTCAGAACGACGATTAGGTTACATGAACGATAATCAGCAGTTAAGTTCATATGTCCGTTATTTTACATGGTGGAATCTTGTCAGACTTACAAAACTTTTTTCAACTTTAGATTCAACCTGTTTCCCAGAAAAAGACTGTCACTGTATAGATATAGGTTCAGGACCATTAACAGTAGTAATTGCATTATGGCTTTCCAGACCCGAATTACGAAAATTAAATCTTGTCTGGTAC
This sequence comes from uncultured Treponema sp., assembly GCA_937892225.1. Lineage (GTDB taxonomy): Bacteria > Spirochaetota > Spirochaetia > Treponematales > Treponemataceae > Treponema_D. The sequence continues at coordinate 668 of CALAUH010000193.1, read as the reverse complement.
TGTCTTGATGTAAGTTCAGCATCTCTTTCTTTAGGGGAAAATATTTTTCTTTCTATTGTTGCAAAAACCGGCGAAAATCCATGGAAAATAATTAAAGTAAAAGATTCTTTTGGAACTTATATAAAAGAAAAATGTTCATTTATTACAAGTGCAAATGTTCTGAATGAATTAGATCAGGCTTCTACAATGCCGCCAGAGTTCCAGTCAAAAAAATATTATGAAGAATTTTCAAAATACAAAACTGATGATGCAAAATTTATACTCATTGAACCTGGAATTCCAAAAGCCGCAAGAACACTTTCTTTATTACGCGAAAGATTCATAAAAGATGATTATACAGTATCTTATCCTTGTCCACATTCTTCTGAATGCCCGATGAACGGTTTTAAAGCTTACACTGGAAGTTCAAACAAATGGTGCAATTTTGCTTTTACGACAGAAGATGCTCCTGCAAAATTATTAAAACTTTCTGAAAAGGCTAAACTTCCTAAAGAACGTGCAACTTTATCATTTATTGCTGCACAAAAAATTAATTTACAAGCTAAAAACGAAAACACAATAAAAATACGAATTATCTCAGATGAATTCAAACTTCCTAAATACAAAACCGGTTATTATGGCTGCAGCGAATTAGGATTAACACTTGTTTCTGTATCAGATGCACAAAA
>CALAUH010000192.1 GCA_937892225.1 uncultured Treponema sp. | reverse complement strand
CACCGATATCAAGACCTACGATTGTCTTTTCGAGACGGTTCTGATAAGCACCGAGGTCAGCACGCTGTTTATTAATCTTTTTAAGGGCTTCATCAAGTGTACCGATTGCGCGGTTTGCTTCATCTGGTGTTTCGAGAGTCATAATTGATTCATCACCAACGTTGCGGAGGCCAAGAGCCATTGCAGACATTGTACCAATGAATACCTGAGTTCTCTGATCCATGTTAGCACCAATATGGAACCACATAGAAGCAGTTACTACGTTTTCACCAGTTGGGCGTGCGAAACGTCCTGTAAGCATATTCATACCGTTGAACTGAGCAGCAGAAGCGATACGATCTACTTCGGCGATTAAAGATGAAACTTCAACCTGAATCTGCATACGGTCTTCTGCAGAGTAAATACCGTTAGAAGACTGAACAGCTAATTCACGGATACGCTGAATAATATCAGTTGTTTCCTGTAAATAACCTTCTGTTGTCTGAATGAAAGAAATACCGTTTTCTGCGTTAGTAGAAGCCTGATTCAAACCACGGATCTGTGAACGCATTTTTTCAGATACTGCAAGTCCTGAAGCATCGTCACCTGCACGGTTAATCTTTTCACCAGAAGAAAGTTTTTCCATACTCTTCTGGGCATTAAGATCCTGAATTCCCTGGGAACGCTGAGCGAACATAGCACTCATATTGTGATTAATAACCATAATAATCTCCTTATTTTTTGGTCTTTTAGGATAAACACATGGTGGTCTCATTAAACCACGACGTGGTTTATCTCACGGGTTTCCACCACCCTTTACTTGATTGTCGGGTAGTGGAAAAAAAAGTTTAGAAAAAAATGAAAAAAAAATATGAAAAAACGAAAAATTTGTAAAATTTGTAAAAAAATTGTGAGTTTAACTCTGTATTTTTAAAGAAAAAGTGAACTTATAATTAGAATATAAATATTAAAGGAGTAATCTTATGAAAAAGATAACACGTAGTTTTATTGCTTTAGCAATGTTTACAAGTTTGGCTGGTTTTACAGGCTGTAAAAAAGATGTAACACCAAATGTACCTAATATACCAGAGATTCCAGAAGTACCATTGAATCTTGAAGATCCTATGGTGGTTAGACCTTCTGCACCTGTAGGAAGTTTGGTAGAAAATACTTACAGGTTACCAGATCATTTATTTTCAGCTTATGATGTACACGAATTTGCATTAAGATGTTTGTATCCTGGTGATAATTTTAAATGGCATAAATGGAATAGTACTACTGCAAAATGGGAAGATTATGCTGCAATAGATACTGGAAGTAATAAATATCAAATGAAAGGTTTAACTTCAAAAGGAGAAGTAGATTATTATTGTTTTACTTACACTAGTGGTGAAACAACAATAGTAAGTAATGTTTGTGCAGTTGAAAGTGGTACAGAAAGAACAAAAAAATTAGGATCTTTTGTTTTTAGTGATTATACATATTCAAAGACAAATAATTCAAATAAAACAGTAATTGGATACGTATGTGATATAGATTATAATGGAAATCCAACAAAAATCGTAACTAATATCTGCGAAGCAAAAAATAAAGAAACAATAAAATCAGATTTGGAACTTTTAAATGTTAATTGTTTCTTTGATAATAAAAATATAAAATGGGCTAATCCTACACGATTTGAATTACAGCAGATATTAATTAATATGGCTGAATATAATAAAGTATCTGGAAATACCAATTTTGATAGAAATAATAGATATTATTCTAAAGATACAAATAATAATGAATATGGTGTATTAGGTGCTGGAGTTATTTCCGTAATAAATTCAACTGAAACTACAAGTTTTTATAAAGCTTATATTACAGATTTTTCTAAAAACGGAATTAGTTTAACAGATAATAATGCTGTTCAGAAAAACTGGTATTATCGTAAAGGTAATGAATACACAACTTTAAAATTTAATTCTGATGGTTCTTATTCAAAAGATTATAAATTTGTAGCAGATACAGAAGAAACTGCAAAGTTAGGAACAGGCTTTAAAAATTCTTCTACTACTCAAACAGCTTCATATTGTATTTATAATGGAAAAGTATATTTGAAAGATAAAACTAATAATGAAATTACATCTGCATCATATACTTTGAATTCAAATACATTTACATTTAATTCATTATCTTATAGTGATGCAGAACAAACCGTAGATACAAATATTGGTGCTAAATTCTATGGTACATGGAAAGTAGATGATGATACAAACATTATTGTTAAACCAAATGGTTTTGCTAAATTCGACGGTCTTGATGATTTAACTTCTTATGGTTGGGTAAGACATGATGTTTGGTTTTATTGTTACAAAGAAGGTGATGATGTAATATTCTATCCATATTGTATACATATTGGTTCAACTTATAAGTCTTTCTCAAATCTAACATCTTATAAAGCTTCAATTGATTCAACAGGAAAACTTTCAATTGTTGTAAAAGGAACTAATCCATATTTTGCTCCAACTACATCAACATATGCTGGAACAGACAGAACATTTGATGGAATAGTAAATGAAAATTGTTCTTATAGTGGAATTCTTAAAACAGGAACTGGAGTATCGAATATGAAATCTTATACTATTACTTTTGAAGCAAATAAAACTAAATTAAAAATTAAGTTACCTAATACTTATAATGATGTAGAAGCAGATTATTTTATTGAGAATAATAATTTATATATTGATGGATATACACATGTTCATAATATGTATACTCTTAGTGGTACAAAATATATAACATTTTATCCTTCTGTGAATACATCAGTAACATTAACTAAGGCAAATTAAATTTTCAAATAATAATTAATCTTTCTTACTAAAAATCCACTGGTTGTTAATCTTCCAGTGGATTTTTTTTGTCTTTTCGACGATACTATCATTATGGATTATTTAATAATGGGAATTGCGGTATGTGTAATTATTGCATTGCTCGCAGGTATTTATAAATATTTTCAAAATCAAAAGCAGACAAAAACCCGTCAAAAAAATCTGCAGCCTATTAAATGCCCGATTTGTAGTTCAAGTCTTTTTGTGGGTGAAAATCTTATTTCTAAAGTATATCGTCCTATGAAAGTTCCGGATCAGCTTATGATAATTATGGGTTGTCCTCATTGTTATCCTAGAGTTGAACCTGGTGTTAAACGTATTTGTCCGGTTTGTCATAAATCGATTGCACAAGACCAGAGTTTAACTGCCAGATTATTTAATAAAGCTGTCGGTAAAAAACATGTTCATGTAATTGGCTGCAGTAATTGTCATAAACCTCGTGCAGATTAATTTGGTTGGTCGACTTTTTTTTATATTTAATGTAAAATTATTATATGAATATAATTGTTGTAGGCAGTGGTGGACGTGAACACACTATTTGCTGGAAATTAGCACAGAGTTCACTTGTAGAAAAAATTATTGTTGTTCCTGGTAATGGTGGAACTGCAACAGAAGACAAATGTTTGAATATTAATCCTAAGGATTGCAGTTATATTAAAGATGGTGAAAATCCATATGTTGCGATTGCTAAACACGAAAATTGTCGTATGGCAGTTATTGGTCCGGAAGATCCTTTGGCTGACGGTATTGCAGATGCTTTCTGGGATGCAGAAATTCCTTGTGTAGGTCCAAAAAAAGCCGGTGCACAGTTAGAAGCAAGTAAAGATCTATCAAAAAACTTCATGAAAAAATATGGAGTTGCATGTCCTTCCAGCGAAACTTTTGTAAATGAAGAAGAAGCAATATCATACATAAAAAAACATGGAGCACCTATTGTTGTTAAAGCCGATGGTCTTGCTGCAGGAAAAGGTGTTGTTGTTGCTGCGACTGTAGACGAAGCTGTTAATGCTGTAAAAGATATGATGGATAACGGTCGTGTCGGTTCAGCTGGAAAAAAACTTGTAATTGAAGATTATCTTGAAGGAGTAGAAATTTCTGTTTTAGCAGCTGTTTCTGTAACTCCAGAATATGCAGTAAGTGGAAATGCAACAATTGTTCCATTTTTACCAGCACGTGATCATAAAAGATTGTTAGACGGTGCAAAAGGTCCAAATACTGGTGGAATGGGTGCTGTTTGTCCATTGGATGATGTTTCTGAAAAAACAATGGCACAGTTCAAAAAAGATATTCTTGAACCAACATTAAATGGTCTTATTAAAGAAAAATTCGACTATCGTGGATTTATTTTCTTTGGTGTAATGTTGACTAAACAGGGACCAAAACTTCTTGAATATAATGTACGTCTTGGTGATCCTGAAACACAGGCAGTTTTACCATTAATGGATTTTGATTTTGCTGCAATGTGTACTGCAATTCTTAATGGAACTTTAAAACAGTTTAATTTTGAATGGAAAAAAGGATATCAGGTTGCACCAGTTGTTGTTAGCGGTGGATATCCTCTTGAATATAAAAAAGGATGTAAAATCACTATAAATCAGGATATTCTTTCTATAAGTGAGTCAAAAATCTTTATTGCAGGAGCTGTAACTGGTCGCCGTGGTGGAAATGATGATAATTTATTAACAAGCGGCGGACGTGTTTTGGCATGCAGTGCTTTTGGTTCAACATTTAAAGAAGCCTGGAATAAAGCATATCAGGGATTATCAAGCATAAAATTTGAAGGTGCTTTTTATAGAAAAGATATCGGTTTACCAGGCGCCGCGGAGTCAGGTAAATTATAATAGTAAAAAAAATGCCTGGCGGCGCCGTGCAAGTTTGCGGAAGCAAACTTGGAAGCAGCGAAGCTGCGTAGCGCCCCAGAGTCAGGTAAATTATAATAGTAATGCGAAAATATACTGTTCTGTTTTTATTGTTGTCTGTTCTTTTTGTTTCATGTACAACTCTTTCTGTAAGTTCAAAGGCTTTTCTGGAACATGAAGGACAACCAATTTCTCTTAAAGATGCGAAAAAATCATTAAATATAAATGGTGATTTTCCTGATACAGTTTATTTAAAAACTCAGACTCAGACTTTTGGTTTTGAGTATGAGTTTATATTAGTTGACGGAAGGATTTATTTTAAGAAACGTGGAACAGATAAAACAGAATGGAAACTTTATCTTGAAACTGGGCTTCCATTTTCGAAAAAAAATAAATTTGAAAGCGTAAATCGTGTTGCAGAAATTGCAGCTGATGCAGACTGTCTTTATGCTTTTTCTTCAGACGGAAAGTTATATCGAAGTTATTTAAAAGAAATTACTTCTTATCCTCCTTTTGAGTGGGTCGATTATTTTGGATGGCCTAAAAAAATTCAGCTTTATCAGACAGATTTATTGAAAAACAAGATTGTGTGGACAGTAGGTTCAAGTCGTCTTGATGTTGAATATTACACAGATATAAACGGAAATGAACATAATTACGGACCTCTTGGTGTAGAATCGATTATTTTTTTATGCGAAGATGGTAAAACTCTTCGTTATTCAGATCCTGCCTGTCCGTCAGATTTTAGTCATACTTTTAAAGGTCCAAAAAATGGTGAATTTGAGGCTGCATATATTTGTGAAAGTGCTTCAACAATCTTTATGATTGGAAAAACTGGTCAGATGTATACACGACTTGTTGATTATAACACAGTTGGTTCTGATCCAATGCTTTATGATTACACTTATGATAAAGTTGAATCAGATTTAAAAGGTGATAATAAAAAATCTAATACGACAAAATGGGCTTTACCAAATCAAAACTGGAAAATGCAGCCGGATTTACCACTAGGCACAAGATATACAAAATATATAACAATCATACAGAATGGCAAAGGTAATGATGCAAGAGAATTGCGAATTGGTGCTGTAAATTCAAATGGTGAAACTGGTTATTATTATAAAAATATAAATGATTCTAATTGGACTTTTTATCCATTTGATTTTCAATTTAATCAAGGCGATTATCTTGAAAGAACTGCTTACAATCCTTCTGAAGAAAAGACAAACTATTGTGGCTATGTTTTTATTGACGGAAAATATCAGGATGGTTTGTGTCTTTTTGTGAATGATTTTAATTATTCAGAAGGTCCGTTTACTTTAGAAAAGGTAAATAATTATAGACCTTTAAATATAAACGAACAATATGAAAAATTTTATATTAGTGAAATATGGTCGCCATATTTAAGATATTCTCCAGGCCAATATTTTGAACCAGCAAGATATTTTGCAACAAAAGAAAATGATACAATTCATAAATACTATCTTGAAGTAACAGATAATTATTTATTGATTGAATTTGAAGAAAATAAACAAAAAGTACAATATTATTTAACAAAATCTGATGTTATAGATACGCTGACTCTTCCTGAAGTAAACAGACTTTATATTCAGTATCCGCAGTTTGTTAAAAACAGAATGCAGTTTATGAAAAAATATTATCAGAAAGAATTCGGTGATGATATAGAAAAAATTGTTGCTTTTGAAAATAAAATAAATAGGCAGAAAAAAAATACTGCTGGTTTATTAAAAACAGGTGTATATTCTGCAGAAGTTTTAGCTCATATGTTCTTTATTAATTTTATGTCAAAAAAAGTTGGAATTATCTGTAAATATAGTGATGATATCTGTAAATATAATAAATCTTTTTATTCTGAATATTTCGAACAAAGTAAAAAATATCTGGAATATTATGAACAGTTTGAGAAAATTAAGAAAGAAGATCCAGATTTTAATTTATTTAATGCTCTGTGTTATGTTGCTGAATGTACGGAAAAAAATAAATATAATATTTATTTTATAAATGAATATGTAATATTCCAGGGATTTGTATTATCAGAATTAGAAGATAAAAATGATCCAGATAATTTTTCAAATAATTACACAGGATATTTGCCAATCTTTATAGATTTTTCTGATTATAATAAGACAAGTAGTTTTAACATGTGTGAAATAGAAGGCGGAGTTAACGCCTTATATGATTTTGCATGTAGAGGAACTTTAAAAGAATTAACAATTAATACAACAACGTATTCTTATAAAGGCGAAAAAACTGTAAAAGGCTCTTTTGTAATCAAAAATTAAGACATAATTTTATTTAATGTAGACTTAATTTCGTTTGTCTGATCTTCACCACGAATACTAATCTGTTCAATTGGTTCTATAGCATCAAGAACTCGTTTGTTGATTGTCTGTGCTTCGTTAGAATCTTGAGTAAGAGCAATGGCTGCTTTATCGATTTTTTTAGAAAGATCCGTAATATATTTCTGTGCTTCAACGACGTTATTGCTCTTTTCTTTGATTTTATCAGAAAGTTGAGTTAATCCTAAAATTGCATTAGATACGTTTTCTCCATCAGAGTATAAATCTTCTGTAGATTTTTTGATATCATCAAATGCATTGTTAGATTTTAAGATTTCTTTCTGAATATCTGCGAAAGAAGAATCTGTCTGTTGTCCATAAATACTGATTGATTCAATAATTTCAAGAATATTATCAAGCTGTGTTTTAATGTTGTTTGAGTTTTTCTTTGTATTATCTGCAAGTTTTCGAATTTCTTCTGCAACTACAGCAAAACCTTTTCCTGCAACTCCGGCATGAGAAGCTTCAATTGCGGCATTCATAGCAAGAAGATTAGTTCTTGAAGAAATGTTATTAATAATTCCGGCAATTTCACCAATACTTGCCATACTGTTTTGTACTTTTTCAATATGATTAAGAAGTGTCTGTAAATTAACTTTACCTTGATTTGATGTTTCTGAAAGTGCATTTAATGCTTCTTTCTGTTGTCTTGCTGTTTCGGATACATTGTTAATAGAATGTACCATACGTTTTGTAGCTTCAGAAGATTCTGCCTGGGCTAACATCTGATCAGAGATAAATTCATTTAATTCGTTCATTTTTTGATTAATAGAATCCATTTCTTTTGTGGATGTATTTAAATCAGTATTGATTGTTTGAATCTGCAAATCAATGTTGTCAATGGAATGAATCGAAGTATTTACTAAATCCTGAATATTATTGATATTAACTCTAAGTTCAGAGAGCGATTCCATTGTTTTAGTGGTATCCTGGATTACTTCTCTTAAAATAATAAATTGATTTTCTTTTGTTTTTGCTTCTGTATTAATTTCTTTTACATATGTAAGGTTTAATTGTGTAATTTTGATTAAGAAGATTCCGCCGAGGAAATAAACCATATCTGCAAGAATCAAAGTAGCAATTATTTCTGAAAAAGGCATTCCGCTTTTTGGAAGGAATACGATAAAGGCAAATAAAAACATTCCAATTCCATTAGCAAGAATCATTATGATTTCGACCATTACAGTTTCTACAAATAAAGCACAAAGTGTTGTTGAAAGGAAGTAATAAGCTGTATCTCTAAAGAAAAGGAATTTTGTAGGTTCTGAAAATACAAAGGACATAAAAAACATCAGGATAAAAGCTGCACCTACACTGCAATAAGATGCATTTCTATAATTACCTTTGTGTAAAATGATTAAACTTATACTAAAAAGTATAACACCTACTAATTCGGATGCAGCATTCATATAATCTTTATCAGCAAAATCAGCAATGAATGCAACTATAATAAAAGCACCTATTATAATAGAAAGGATTCGTAAAAGGGATGCTTTTCTACCTAATTGAGAGTTCTTTCCGCCGAACTTTGCATAAAAACTTCTTGAATAACTGGACATAAATTGCCTCGAATAAAAAACTGTATATATACAGATTACAATAGAAAAGTCAAATTGTAAAATTTAATTTTTATTCGAGGTAGTTTTTATTATTGAACAGAATACAATAAATCTTCGTAACTTGGATAAGGTTTGTATTCCTGACCAAGTAATGGTTCAATCTGATCGCCGAAGAAACGGACAATTTCCATTTGTGGAAGAACTTTCTTCGCATATCCGTGTGCTTTTTCCATTAATGTTGGAATTTCTTTAATTTCATTGTGGATTTTAGAAAGAATTTCTGTATTTTTTGAAAGTTCATTGATTAATTCGTTCAATTTTTTCATCATATTTAAGCCGGCATCACAAAGATTGAAAACTCTCTGCATTTTAAATTCTGTATCAGCAAGTAAGTTCATATATTTGAATGCAGAAGGGATAATATCACGATTAACCATTTCTATCATTGTTTCAACTTCGATATTCAGAACCTGACAGTATTTTTCGAGTTTAATTTCGTTGTGACTCTGCATTTCATCTTTTGTATAAATGCCAAGCGATTCGAATAATTCTACATTTTTCTTATCCATGTAGTGTTCGATTGCTTTTGGAGTAGTTCTGTAATTTCTTAAACCGCGTTTTTCAGCTTCTTCTATCCATTCTTTACCATAACCGTTACCGTTAAAGAGGATTCGCCAGTGTTCTGTAATTTCGCGTTTAATTAATTTCTGTAAATCATCTTCGAAATTATTTGATTTTTCCAATTCATCTGCAAATTTTTTAAGTGAATCTGCGAGGATTGCATTTAAGATTGTATTTGGTCCGCTGATAGAAAGGGCACTTCCAACTGAACGGAATTCAAATCTGTTTCCTGTAAATGCAAATGGTGAAGTTCTGTTTCTATCTGTTGAATCTTTTGGAATTGGAGGAAGTACATCTGCACCAATTGTCATTTTTCCTTTTTTAGCAGCATCGTATGTTGTACCGTTTTTGATTGCTTCTAAAATTGCCTGAAGTTCATCTCCTACATAGATTGACATAATTGCAGGAGGAGCTTCGTTTGCACCAAGTCTGTGATCGTTACCGGCAGATGCTACACAATAGCGTAATAAATCCTGATTATCATCTACAGCTTTAATAACTGCAGTTAAAAATAGAAGGAACTGTGCATTATCGCGAGGTGTTGTTCCTGGTGCAAAAAGATTTTCACCTGCATCTGTTGCAATTGACCAGTTATTGTGTTTTCCACTTCCGTTTACGCCTTCAAAAGGTTTTTCGTGCAATAAACAGATAAGTCCATGGCGGCGTGCAACCTTTTTCATAATTTCCATGGTGAGCTGATTCTGGTCTGCGGCAAGATTTGATGTTGTAAAAATTGGAGCCATTTCATGCTGAGCAGGAGCGGCTTCGTTATGTTCTGTTTTACAATAAATACCAAGCTTCCAAAGTTCGGTATTTAAATCTTCCATGTATTCAATAACTCTTGGTTTAATTGCAGCAAAATACTGGTCATCCATTTCCTGACCTTTAACAGGTTTTGCTCCAAAAAGAGTTCGTCCACACATTTTTAAGTCTTTTCGTTTTTGATACAAGGCTGCATCAATTAAAAAATATTCCTGTTCTGGGCCCATTGTTGTGGTAACATGTTTTGCATTATTTCCAAAAAGCTTAAGAATACGCAAAGACTGTTCATTCAGCGCTTCCATTGAACGCAAAAGAGGTGTTTTTTTATCGAGCGCTTCGCCAGTATATGAACAGAATGCTGTAGGAATACAAAGAGTATGATCTTTTATAAAAGGATACGAAGTTGGATCCCAAACGGTGTATCCACGAGCTTCAAAAGTTGAACGTTTGCCGCCACTAGGAAAAGAAGATGCATCCGGTTCACCTTTAATAAGTTCTTTTCCGCTAAAGGACATAATGATTTTTCCTTCATCTGCAGGAGTAAGGAAAGAATCATGTTTTTCGGCTGTAATACCAGAAAGAGGCTGAAACCAATGTGAATAGTGAGTGGCACCTTTACTGATTGCCCAATTTTTCATAGCTTCTGCAATTTGATTTGCAGATTCCAAATCCAAAGGCGCACCTGTTTCCATTGTAAGTTTTAGGGATTGAAAAATGTTTTCTGGAAGAGATTGTTTCATTACTGTCTGATTGAAAACCATGCTTCCAAAAAGTTCTGGTAAATTTGTCATAAAAGACTCCGTGTGATTTCATCACTTATTGATGTTGTTATTATAGTGAAATCAAAACCTATGAGCAATAAACCTTAGATTTAAAAATGTGACAAGGGGACAGAGCACTTTTGAGTACTGGAAAAATGTGACAAGGGGACAGAGCACTTTTGAGTACTGG
>CALAUH010000191.1 GCA_937892225.1 uncultured Treponema sp. | reverse complement strand
TATACTCATCCAGAAGAATGGAAGGGTATGAAGGTTCCATCAGTTTTACTGAGTGGTAATCATGAAGAAATCCGAAAGTGGCGGCTTAAGAAGCGGTTGGAAAAAACACTTGCTAATAGACCTGATTTAATCAGTCTTGCAAGAATGAAAGGACAACTTTCTGACGAAGCCGAAAAGATGATTGAGGAAATAACAGAAGGAACTTCGATAAAACACTTAAAAAAGAAGAAAAAGAAGTTCTAAACTTAAACCCGGAAATACAAATAAACATCTGTGTTTATCTGTGTTTATCTGTGGCTAATTAAAAAGGAGATCATTATGGATCTTATTAAAACAATTGAAGAAACACAGAAACGTCCTGGTGCACAGGATTTCAATGTAGGTGATACAGTAAAAGTTTACTTCAAAATTATTGAAGGTAAAACAGAACGTATCCAGATTTACGAAGGTGTTGTACTTTGTAAAAAGAACGAAGGTGCTCGTAAAACATTTACTGTACGTAAGATTTCTTACGGTGTAGGTGTAGAACGTGTATTCCCATATAACAGCCCACGTATCCAGAAAGTTGAAGTAATTCGCCCTGGTAAAGTACGCCGTGCTAAACTTTACTACTTACGCGACAAGATCGGTAAAGATTCTAAAGTTAAGCAGTTGGTAGGTGCTAAAGTAACAGCTGCTATGGAAGCTCGTAACGCTGCTGCTGCAGAAGCTGCAAAAGCAAAAGAAGCTGCAACAACTGCTCCTGCTGAAAATAAAGCAGAATAATTTTTAATAAATTATTTTCTTTATAAAAGGGATTATTTTATAAGTTAATTTTTTTTAGAAATTAATCTTAAAAATATCCCTTTTTTTTATTTTAAAGATATAATATAAGTGATGAATAATATAGTTGCATATTCAAATATTTTAAATGCAAGTGGTGTAAAACAAATTCCTATAAGCGAAGGAAATACCGTTCTTGTCAGAGTAATTTCTAATTTAGGTAATGGTAAATATGAAGGTTCTGTTGCTGGTTCTAAAACAGTTATTTATTCATCAAAAAATTTAAATATAGGTTCGACTTTTCTGGCAACAGTTTCTAGTAAAAATGGAATCCTAACGCTTACAGATAAATCAGAAATAAATCAGACACAAAATAATAGTTTTAAGATTATTAGTTTTATAAATAATAGTGACGGTAATATTCTTTCTCAAATTACAAATCCACAGACAGCTGCTTATCTAAAGTCTTTGGGACTGGTCGCAGATAATTTGTCTTTTCATTTATTGCAGCAGTTAAAACAACTTGGAATAAAGTTCGATTCTGAATTGTTAAAACGTTATCATGAATTTGCAAAGAAGTTTCCGGGACAGGAAAAATCAGCAGCTACAATTTTACTTTTATTAAAACAGAAAGGAATAGATGCATCTTTAGAAGATATTAAATCAGTATTAGATAATTTTGAAAAAGAAAATGAAGCCGTTGTAAAAGATACAAAAAATGAAAAAAGTGATGTTATTGAAAAAATAGAATATTTAAAACAAATATTAAAAGATTTTTGGAATGATTGCGTTTCGCAGGATAATAAATCTGGATTATTAACAATTCTTAATCACTCTAGGGCAAAAAAAACAACAGCTGGAGATTCTAGCTGGGTTATTCTTCCTTATGAAATAGTAAATAATACTCTTGAAAATACAGATGAAAATATGATTATCGGTTCTGGAAGTATTAAATTTTTAATTTCCAATCAAAATAAATTAAAATCATGCTGTATATCTTGTAATTATCAAAATCACAATTCTTATTTTGTTATTAATTATGATAAAAAAGATATTAAATCAATTTCTTTTTATAAAGAGAATACAGCAGATGTTGATAAAGAAATTGTAAAATTAAAAAAAATATTTGAAAAGATAAATAAGAATTATGAAATAAACTGGGTGAATAAAGAAAATATAGAAGGATTAAGTTCTTCTTTTGATAAACTTTCAAATTTTGACGGAGATATTAGTTAAAAATGAAAAAAGCGGTTGCAATAAAATATCCAAAAGATGCAGATGTGCCTTTTATTTGTGCAAAAGGTACTGGAAATCTGGCAGATTTAATTATAAATGAAGCTAAAAAAAATAATATCCATATAGAAGAAAATGAAAATCTTGTTGATATTTTATCCTATCAGGAAGTAGGTGATGCAGTATCTGAAGAAACATGGCAGGCATTGGCAACTATTTTTGCTTTTTTACTTGGGGATAAAAAATGAATACTAAAATTACGGGTAATTGTGGGGAAGACAGGGCCTGTGAATATTTAAAAAACAAAGGATTTGAAATTTTATTTAGAAACTGGCGGACAAGAGAGGGAGAAATTGATATAATAGGAATTATAGATGAAATTGTAGTCTTTTTTGAAGTTAAAACATTGCCAAATGCAACTGAAGATATGCTTTTACGTGTTTTAAATGCAAAGAAAATGCAAAGAATTGTAAAAACTTCTAAACGTTTTTTGATAAATCATCGACAATATAGTAACAGTTACATACGTTTTGATGTAATTATTATTGATATGCCCGGTTATCCAGAGGTCTATCATATTGAAAATGCTTTTACTTAATGACAGGTGGGGTCTTTATGATTTCAAGTGCATCTAAATCGGCAACTACTTTGGTTTTAGAAAAAACGACCAAAGATGAACAGCTGCCACCACGTCTCTTAGAGTTGCGTGAAAAAATACATAATCAGGAATATCTCGATAATGCTATTATGAGAATTGCTCATGTAATTAGTACAAAATTGGTTGAGAATCCTGAAGAATTAAAGCTGCGCGATTAGAAAAAGCAGCGGGGATTATTTATGGACAAAAATCGTCGTAACAAAAAATTCTGGAATAATCAGAAGAATAACCAGAATAACAATCAGAAAAATTCTGCACAAAACAATACAAACAATAATTCTATGAAAAAAGATTATGAAGATGAAAGTGTCCGTTTAGAAAAACAAAAAGCAATTTCTGAAATTAAATCTCGAGAAATTATCTGCTCTAAATGTGGTAAAATTATTTCTGATATTGCAAGTTGTATGTCAGATAAAGCATCTGGAAATCCAATTCATTTTGAATGTGCTTTAAGTGAAGTAGAAAAAAAAGAACAGCTTGGTCCAAATGAAAAAATTGCCTATATTGGTCAGGGAAGATTTGGTATTCTTGCTTATGAAAATATAAGAGACCAGCGTCATTTTACAATTAAAAAAATTATAGAATGGGATGATAAAGAAAAACCATTAGAATGGCGTAATGAATTAAGCGATGTTTTTAGTAAAGTAAATTAAAATGTTCATTACAATTCTTTGCAAAGTTGTAGATAATTTTGGTGATATTGGCGTTACTTTTAGAATGGCCAAAAATCTTAAAAAAATAAATCCAGAAAATACAGTTAATCTTATTGTTGATGATTTAAATTCTTTTAATAAAATTTCTGATTCTGTTGACAGTTCAAAAGATTTTCAATTAGTTAATGACATTTGTGTTTATAACTGGAATTCTTTTGAATATTGTTATAATCATTTTAAAGAAAATGATGGAGAAGAATTATCGGTTATTCTGGAATGTTTTCAATGTGGTCGTCCTGACTGGATGGAAAAACTTCTTTTTGATGACAAATTAAATCGTACAGTAAATATTATTATGATTGATTATCTTACTGCAGAAAAATATGCGGAAGATTTTCACTGTTTACAATCACTAACTAGAAGTTCAAAAGTAAAGAAAATTAATTTTATGCCTGGTTTTACAGATAAAACTGGTGGATTAATTATTGATAATCAGTGGCAAAAATTACCTGAATATAACAAAGACGGTCCGTTATTAGTTTTTACTTATGAAAAAAATTGGGATGCTCTGGTAAAGGCTCTAAATAGACTTGAATTAAATACAAAAAAAGTTTTAGTTGCGGGTGGAAGGGGACAGTCTTCATTTATTGATTCTTGTCTAAATGTAAAAAATAATTTTGAACTTGAAAAGCTTTCTTATATGAATCTTGAAGACTGGGACGAACTTGTAAAAAGTTGTTCTTTCTTAATAATTCGTGGAGAAGAAAGCATGAGTCGTTCATGTTTATCTGGGATTCCTTTTATATGGCATGCTTATCCACAGTCTGATGAATATCAACTTGTAAAAGTTAATGCGTTACTTGAAAGAATAAAAGAATATTTTTTGCCAGAAGATTTTGAAATTGTAAAAAATGCATGGACTGTCATAAATCAAGATGATGCTGATCCTTTATTAATGGAAAATTCTTTTTTTGAATTTTTAAAGAATTATCTAAAACTACAGAAAGGTTTTCAGAAATTCGCTTGTGATTTAAGAAAAAATGGTGACCTTTGCTGTAACTTAATGACATTAATTGAAAAAATTAGTATAATGTAATTATAGTATAGAAAAATTT
>CALAUH010000190.1 GCA_937892225.1 uncultured Treponema sp. | reverse complement strand
TTAAAGGAGCTGTCGCTGTCGGGGATGACCGCGAAGATTGCAGTCTTTTCTTCTCCGATTTTCTCAAGCTCCATTTCATCGGTCTGCGTGATTCCCGAAAGTGATTCCAAGTTGAACTTTTCAAGTCTTGATATCAGAGAAATCTGAATCGACTTTAACGTCTTCCCGGAGCCCGAATGATAGCTCCTGTAATACTTTTGTGATTTTTTCTGTGATTGCTCAATTCTTCATTATCTGAAAAAATCAATGAATTTAAAAATATCCTGCCAAAGTGTGTATGGGTTGATGTTATCCATTGTTATATCTTTATTTATCTTAACATTAAAAAAAGCAATAATTTTTCGTTTCATAAAATCATTATATAAAAATAATATTTCATAGTCGAGTAAACTTTGCTATAATGCAAACTATGAAAAACACAAAAAATAATGAACTGGCTGTTTGCGGTTTTGCTACAGTAAAAAAACTAGAAAAAAATCATCCGGAAAAAATTACCCGTATCTATTTTACTCCGGAAGTTGCTCCAAAATTTGGTGGCTTATGTAAAAAACTTGCAAAAAATCATGGAATTTATAATCAAAAACCTGCCGCCGAATTGGAAAAGCTTTGCGGCACAGTTCATCATCAGGGTGTTGTCGCAATGATTCACGCTCCTCAGATTCAGCCATTAGACAGTGATATAACAGACAGCTGGTCAAAAAATAACGAAAATGCCGTTTTGCTCGATCGAATTGGTAACGCTGCAAATTTTGGCGCAATAATTCGTTCTGCTGCATTCTTTGGAATTAAAAATATTGTCATCCCGCTGGACGAAGCACAAACTTCAATAACAACTTCATCATACCGAGTAGCCGAAGGTGGCATGGAATATGTAAACATTTATTCCGTAAATTCAACTGCTAGACTTTTGGAAGCCCTAAAAGGAAAAATGATTCGCGTTGGAACAGATTTATCTGCCAAAAAAAGCGCAAGTGATTTAAAAGTTATTTCAGATAATGGTAAAAAACCTGTTCTCCTTATTCTCGGTAACGAAGAAAACGGCATCAGCGACCTAGTCCGCCAAAATTGTGATGAATTAGTTATAATTCCCTGGGCTGGCATGAACAACGGCCAAACAGAAAGTTTAGTAGACAGCCTAAACGTTGCCCAAGCCAGCTCAATTTTGTTTTATGAATTAACAAAATAAGTAGATTAACTTAATTTTGGAAGACATATTAAATTTTATTCAGAAAGTTTCTCAAGTTTTGAAACAGTAATACCTGTAATTTCTGATACTTTCTCAACGGACAAAGTTTTTAAGGATAGAAGTTTTTTTGCAATTTGTAATTGAGTTTCCTCTTTTCCTTGAACAAGACCTTGCTGAACTCCTTTTTCAAGTCCTTGCTCAAGTCCTTGCTCAAGTCCTTGCTCAAATCCTTCTTCTTTACCCTGCTCAAGACCTTCTGCACGGCCTTTTGCACGGCCTTCTGCAAGACCTTCTGCACGGCCCATTCTTATAGCGGCATTTCTTGCAGAAATAGTATCAGAAACATGAGTCCAATAACGAGTTTCGCGAATCCAGTTTGCCTCGTCTTCACTAATAAAGGATAGAACATTATCAGCCATTTTTATTCCTCTGATTTTTTTACAAATTTGTTTTACAAAATCCTGTTTGTCTTTTCGAGGTGCGTATATAAAGAATTTACCCCACAATTCTGTTTCCGTCAATGTTTCTAAATCGTCAGGAAGACTGGCAATTTTTGGAAGCTCAATGAAAATAATATTCATGCATTCACCAACCGTCCGCATTTTTTCATTTTGAAATTTGTAGTAATTTACAGCGCTTTTATTTTCTTTATCAAAAACAAAGTTGAGAACAGAAATTTGGTAAACTTTGGGTAAATCGGCCCAATCCATACCTTTAGGAGTGTAATGATTCAGAAGATGCGCAACATGATATTCAGCACGTTTTCCATAAGAAAGATACTGATTTTGCCCTTGAATTTCGATGTTCGCATATTCGCCGTCGATTTTACAGGTAATATCAAATTCAGCCTGTTTATCATCAGAAGATTCACCAGATAATTCATTTGGCTGAAGCGAAACATCAGTAACTTTTTTACCAATTACTGCACACAAAAATTCAGTTAACGCATTAATAGAATCTTTGTTAGAAGAGGTAAAAAGAATTTTGAAAGTTGGATCCGCACATGGATTCAAAAGTGCCGTAGGATACGGTCTTAGAGATTTGGACATAATGACTCCTTAAAAATTAATTTAAGTTCATCAGTCCAATTTCTGAAAACTTTGCGGTAACGGGACGTGTACGCCAAAAAATACAAATACTACAAAACAATTGGAACGAATGCCGAGCAATACAACGGTTACAAGATAAAAGTAGTGAAAAAAATACAAAAAAGCAATAGAAAGGAAAATTATTTTGCAGGATGATATTTTTCAGAAGAAAATTCTGAAATTAACAATTCAAAAGATTTCCGTTGTTTTTCAGTTAATTGATTTAATAAAGAAAGTGTTTTTAAATTTCTATAAATACATTCTTTTGAAAAAAACTCTTTTTCTTCATTAATATCTTGAAAACCTTCAACTAAGAAACTTACAGACACATTTAATGCTTTTGCAAGATAATATCCTTTTTCAATATCGGGAAGAGAACTTTTTGTTTTTAAGTAACTACTAATTGTATTTTCATTAATACCAGTTTTTTGTGCCAATTCTTTAGTAGTTAATCCGGAAATTCTAATAGCTTCCTTTAGGTTTTCTGAGAAACTCATACTTAAATAATAGTGAAAAGATACTATAAAATTGCTAAAAATAGTAAGAATTTGCTATTATTAAATTTTAATAGTAATATATTATTATTAATTATTTAAATAATAGTTCTCATAGAGCTAATGAGCTTAGCTATAATTATTTATCTAAACTTGATAAATTACCTGATGCAATTGCAATTGATGAAATACAATTTTTTGATGAAGATGTTGTAGGACTATGTGAATATTATGCAGATAATGGTGTGAGAGTAATTTGTGCTGGACTTAATGAAAATTTTAGAGGAGAAAATCGTTGAAATCGCATCCTTAATATCTGATAAAACTTTCAATAATGATAGCAAAAATAATAACATACGGAAACAATAGAAATGAGGCAATAAGTAAAATGAAGAGAGCATTAGAAGAACTTGTAATAGATGGAGTTTGTACAAATAGAGATTTCCTTTATGAAATAATAAAAAATACTGATTTTATAAGAGGTAATTTTGATACTTCATTTATTGAAAAAGAAATGCTTAAAGGAGAAAATAATAGATGATTGTTGATAAAATAAAAAAAAGAGAAAATAAGAACGAAATAAATAAAAAGTCTAATATAGATATTCCTATAGGAAAATGGGAAATTATTGGTCATAATAAGTTAAGTAAGTGCTATATTCTTACTTATGGAGAAGATGTGATAAAAGTATCTAATTATGTAGCTACTAAAAATCTTCCTTATGCTGTTATAAATTGCAGATTTTTAAAACCTATTGATACTAAAATGTTATTAGATATATCAAAAAATAAAAAGCCAATCTTTATCTATACTACGAATAGATGGAAAGGTGG
>CALAUH010000189.1 GCA_937892225.1 uncultured Treponema sp. | reverse complement strand
GTATATTTTACACTTTACAAAACTTAATATTGGATATTTTCAAGGATATACTAATTTGATTTTCACATGCTTTTTCATCAAAAATTCTTCTGCTAAATAAAAAATATGAAGTTTTATTAAAAAACAACATATCTGTTGAATGGCTCCTGACAGGCGAAGGCGAAATGTTCAAACAGAACACAGAGGAGAATCTTCCGGACCCGGTAACATATCAGGTAAGAATTCCTGTAATGTCACATAATATTGTTTGTGACGGAGCAAACTGGGAAAACGAACGGAATATCGAGGAATACATCGATATTAACAATCTGTCGCCAAGTCTCAAAGGCCGCCGTATAATCGGGTTCCGTGCAAAAGGTACTTCAATGATTGGAGCCGGTATTAATAATAATGACATTGTACTTTTTACTCCGGAAACTGACTCAAAGCCTGAAGACGGATTATATGTATTCTCACTTGACGGAGATGCATATTGTAAGCGTCTTGAATTTGACCCTATAGCTAAAAGAATAAAAATCTATTCGGTCCGAGTTGCAGATTTAGAAAAGGCAGAACTTCTTACGACTCTCTGTTCAACTGATCCCGGTTATGAAGAACGGTTCTATCTTTTTGGTAAAGTTTTCAGCTGCATACACAGCTTTATGTAAAGACTGTTTCAATAAAAAAAAAGTGGCGTTTAAGCAGTAATTTTGCTCATCTGTCAAATTCTGCAAAAAACGCCCAGAATCGGCTTTTTCCGGTTCGAATGACAAATTACCCTATTTTCTCCGCAGAATCGCTATAAACCGTTTAAAAAACGTTTAAGCGGTCAAAAATGCCGGTAACTATTGTCACGCAACTGGAAATTGATTAATATTTAGTTGTCAATACTTTTTTGTCGAAAATATAGTATAATCTATATAGGAGGTTTATATGTCAGACTTTTTATTTGCAACCCCAAATTGGCTTGATGGCGCAATGAGTATTATTGATTTGTTTGGCATCGCTCCAGAATATAATACTTCAAATTCAGAAAAAGAAGCTGATGACAGGGCTTATAAGGCTGATGTAAAAGCATTAGCTGTTGATATGTCTATTGCTTATGAAAAGGTTAAAGAGAGTTATGTCAAGAAACATTAAAAAAGCCAGGCAACTTTCCCGTAATAATAAGGACGAAATAATCGCTCAGGAAATAAGTGTAGAACGAAGTGGTATTCTACCTATTCCAAATGAATTGGAAGCTTATGAAAAAATTTGTCCTGGAGTAACTAAAATATTACTGGAAGAGTTTCAAAAACAGTCTACACATAGAATGGGTCTAGAAGATACTGTAATAAAATCAGGTGTTGAAAATTCAAAACGTGGACAAATATTTGCATTTATACTTGCACTTGTGGCATTGATTTTAGGTTTTATTCTTTTGATTCTTGATAAGAATGTAGCTGGTTTAACTTCAATACTTGCATCTCTTATTACGCCTATAGGAATTTTTATTTATGGTAACATAAGCAAAAAGGATGAAAGAATTAAAAAATCAAAAGATAATCCATAAACATACGTGAACTATAAAGCCCCGGAAAATCCTCCGGGGCTTTTTATGCCCACATTCCATTATTAATTCTCCAGCCACGCTAAAGTGGAATTATGAAAACACGAAAACGCGAAATCGCAAAAGCAGGAGTTTTCGGTTCCATTGAAAATCCAACTGTAGTTAAAGAAGCTGACCTTCAGGAAATTGCAGAAACTTTCAAAGAAATCAAAAAAGCTCCAATCAAACTTGGCTCTCACTGGACAGAGGACCGTCCGCGACTTGGTAACGTAATTGCAGTCGAATACGATGCAAAAAATAAAACTCTCTACGGAACAATCGAAGAACAGGACGTTCTTGCCAAAGCTGTTGATGAAGACGGCTATTATCCTGACGTATCAATTGGTGCCAAACAGCGTGCAAGTGACGGTAAGTATTACCTCCATCATCTTGCATACCTCGGTGACGAACCTCCAGCAATCAAAGACCTCGAACAGAAAATTGCAGAAGACATGAAGACTGCAGAAGAACAGACGAATAAAGAAGAGCTCGCTGCCAGTGATAAAGACTTTATTGCTTATCCTGGTACAAATGCAAAACAGCTCTATCTTTCAGACACAGAAACCAATAAAGGTAATGAAATATTGGATCCAGCAGAACCGTCTGGCATGAATATGTCGGACGGTAGTTCTGCAAAATCCGGCAAGGAGGGTCAGTCTATGACCGCAGAAGAAATCGAGGCCATGCAGAAAGAAAATGCAAGGCTCAAGGCTGAAAACGAAGCAAAAGACAAAATGCTTTCTGACAGTCTGGCTTCTGAGCACGCAAGGGAAAAAGAGGCTTTGCGTAAAGCTGCAGAAGGTAAAGTAACACAGCCACAGATGGAAAGTCTTATGGCTTTGGCTGACAGCTTCGAGTCTGGAAAGACAATCGAGCTTTCAGACAGCGAAGGAAACAAAAAGGCAGAACATCCTCTTACAGTTCTTGCCGGAATCTTCGATTCAATCAAACCAAAGGTTGAAGAAGGAGCAATCAATTTGTCTGACAGTGGTGATACAGAAAATGTTGAACCATTGAATTTCAGTGCAATTTAAACCATAAGGAGACACGTATGAATGGTGTAATTGGTGAAGTAGAAACCAATGTACAGGAAGCTGCTGACAGAAGACATCCTCCTGTAATCAACAGAGTACAGTTCCCTGAAGCTGGACATGATGACATTCCTTGCGGAGAACTTCTTTTTGAGGGAAGCCGTAACGACGACGATTCACAGCCAACTTACGGGGCAACTCCAGCAGACGAAGCCACAAAAGTAACAGCTGCAGGTGAAGGTGACGGTACAACAGTTAAGTTCACTTTTAACCTGGGTGAAGTTGTTCCAGGAACAGTCGCAATCGTTACAGCAGATACAACTGCAAAAGAAGTGACTGATGACGGTGACGGAACACTCTCTGGTGACGGAACAGGAACTGTTGACTATGCAACAGGAAAAGTTGAAGTAACATTCACAACTGCTCCTGCAGATGACAAGGCAATCACTTGTTCAGCAGTTCCAGGAACAGGTTTCATTGGTGTTGCAAACAATGCAGTTGGTGCAGAAGAAGACAACGGTGTAAATGTTGTACTTCATGGAACAATAGCAGAAGGAATTGCTAAAGTTGACGGCGAAGCTTGTACAACTGAACAGCTCAAATTCCTTTCCCGCCATGGTATTTACTAACATATCAGGAGCTTAAAATGATTAAATATTCATTTGCAAAATTTTTGAATCCGAAGGTACTTGTTGGAGAACTCAACAAGATGCCTCCTCTCCATACTCAGATTATGGATCTTGTTTACCCTGAATCAGCTCAGGTTAATCATCCTTTCAGCACAATTGGATATGAAGATTTGCCACAGGCAATCAAAAACATTCCTCTTGTAAGCCGCGGATCATCAAGCTACGCATTGCCATTGGACGGCTCAAAGCTCCGTTTCATTGAGCCACAGAATTTGAATCCATCTCATTTTGTGTCTGCCAAGGTATTGAATGACCTGCGCAATCTTGATGTTACAGGACAGCAGCAGTATTTGAACAATAAAGCTGATTTGCTCCGCCGTGCAACAAGAAGCTCCAAAGAAGCAATGTCTATCCAGTCATTAACTGGAAAGGTAACATACGATTTGCGTAATGCCAACGGGACAATAGAAAAATACAATGTAGATTTCGGAAACATTCAGACTGTTAATGTTGCAAAAAAATTTGATGCAAACGGCACTAAGCTTACAGATGTAATCACTGCTGTTGGACAGATGGTCGCTAAAATCAAAGAAAAATCAAAGAAAATAATTTAAATATTTCATTAAAAAGTGCTAATGATGATTGGAATAAATATAATGAAAATTTAAACAAAGGAAACGAAGAAATAAGTAAAATTCCTATCGTTGACGAAAATAAAAAATTACTTGGTATTGTAACTAGCTGGGATATTTCCAAATCTCTTATTACAAACAGTCAAGAATTAAAAGAAGTAATGACTAAATCAGTTAAATGTTGTAAAAAAGGAGATTCTATTAAAGAAATAGCTATTAAAATGAAGGAATTTGATATTTCCTGTTTACCTGTTGTTAATGATGATTTAAAATTAGTAGGTCTTATTACTAGTGACCAAATAAGTCATTTAATTTCAAATTATTAAAAAAGAAAGGGTTTTAAACCTTTCTAT